>JAFGGZ010000030.1 GCA_016939415.1 Candidatus Iainarchaeum sp.
CGGGATGAACCTCACCGCAGCATTCGAACAAGGAACAGTGTTCCCCGCCAGCGTCCTCAACATAGACGAAGACGTTTTTATGGCCTCGCTGCAGAGAGCGTTCATGAGCGCGTTCAACCTCTCGGTCAACGCGTGCTATCCCACAGTAAAGACAATCGAAACGCTGCTCGCCAAGGGCCACACCAACGCAACCAACCTCGGCGTGAACGCCACAGTACTCGACAGCGGCGTCATCGAAAACATAATCGGCAAGGCACAGGCACAAGCCAATGCCCTCCAAAGAATAACAAAATAAAGATATGATACTCAGAGGTAATGCCAAATGGAATACGTGTACTCTGCGCTGATCCTGCACGCAACAAAGCAGGAAATCAACGAAGCCAACGTGAAAAAGGTTCTGACCGCAGCAGGAGCAAAGGCAGACGAAGCCCGCGTGAAGGCACTGGTCGCCTCCCTCGACGGAGTTGACATAGAAGACGCCATCAGTAAGGCAGCAGTCGCCGCAGCACCAGCAGCAGCGCCTGCAGCACCCGCGCAAGAAGCGAAGAAAGAAGAGCCAAAAGAAGAGAAGAAAACAGAGGAAGAAGCAGCTGCAGGCCTGAGCGCACTGTTCGGCTAAAACCCGGGGGAGAACCCAAACTCCTCCCACCACCCTTCCTTCTTCATTCACGTGAATAGCCGCAGCACATCCTGCTTGGACACGATGCCAGCGACAAGGCCATCCTCAACAACGACCACGGCATTATGCTTACGCAGCAAAGCGGGCAAAACACCAACACTGTCAGACGCGGAAACGGAGGGAAAAGGCTTGCCCATCACGGACGACACGGAAGCGCTCACAAGCGACGGAGACAACCGCTTCAAGAGAGATGAATCAACAACAGAACCCACCTGAACGCATCCATCCATGACGGGCATCTGCGAAATGTTGTACCGCTGCATCTTGCTTATCGCAGAAGACACGGACTCGCCAGCAGTCACATAAATCACCGGCGAAGACATCACCGAACGAACGCAAAGATTTTGAGGACTCAAAACACCCGAAATGCGGGACAAGGTAGAAGCTCTGGGATCGACCGAACCCTGCTCAATCCTGGCCACAAGAGACTGGCTGACACCAGCCAACCTCGCGACCTTGGCCTGCGTAAAACCCAGCCGCTTCCGCAGCCTCCTCAGATCATCACCGCTGAACAGCATCAAAAAACGCCTTAACCATCCCCACGCAGACACGCAAAGCATCGTCAACGCGGTCATCACGCACGCCATTGGACCCGGCAGCCGCCGCATGACCGCCGGCATCACCCTCAATGATGCCGGACACTGAAGGCATCACATCCCTGCCCAAATGCAGTCCCATGTCCGTGATCTGCGAGCGCGCCCGCGAACTGATGCGCACCTCGCCACTGCGAGGCACTGCAGCGACAAAAGACACGTCAGCACCCAGATTAATCAAGCGCTTCGCGACCGCTCCCTCAAACGCACTCACCTTCGTCCACGCAACAATCAGGTCCCCAACACGCTCGAACTCAAGCCGCTGAGCGCCCTTGAGCTGAGCAATCTTCTCGGAGACATCCATAGGCGCAGAAATCGCTCGGATGACTGACTGGAAATCAATCCCACCGACTTTCAGCACCCTCGCCAGAACCTCGAACGAGTCCGCAGTCGCAGCAATGAAGTTGGCTGAATCAGTCACAATGCCAGCAGCCAAAGCCAAAGAGATCCTGGGAGTGAACTCAACACCCAACTCCCCGAGAACACCAAACAGAATCTGCGTAACAGACACTGCGGCCTCATCAATCAAGACCGCGTCAAAAGCAGAAGACACATCCCCCTTCGGAGAATGGTGGTCTATGAGAACCTTCTTCGCTCCACTCCTCTTCACCGCCTCGAAATCGAACAATAGCGGCGAGTTCGTGTCCAAGACGACAATCAAGTCCACGTCATAAGGCGCTTCCTCACTAAACGCATAACCCAGCGACGCAAGCAAAGCCTTGCTCTGCTCGCTCAATGACCCGTCAGCCAGCACCATCACAGACTTGCCCAACTGCTCAAGAGCCATCGCGAGCGCTGCGCAAGAGCCGACTGCATCAGGATCAGGGCACTTGTGAGTCACCAGTAGAACGCTTCGCGCGCCCTTCAAGAACCGGGCAACCTCACTCATTTTCGCCTTCCGACTCTTTCTGAAGCTTCTTCTGGAGCTCCTCAAGCCTCTTCCGGATCTTCTCTTCCTGCACAGAAAGCGTCTCAACAGTCTCATCAGTCTTTTTCTTGCGCTCCTGCAGAGTGCTCTTCACGGATTCCTTCGAGCCCTCAACAAGGACCGCACCGGTAGCAAGGAAGATCTTCCCATTCGCGTTCTCCACCTCAGTCAATGCGTTCTCCAGCTCCTGGGACTGCAGCAGCATCCTCTGCTTCTGAGTCACCACAACCTGGTACTGCTGGTTCATCGCGCGAAACTGGTTCAAATCCTGTTCATTCATTCATTAATCACCCCCCAAAGACTTTATCACGCAATCAATGAGCCTGAGATTCGCCTGAAGGGCTGCACGCATAGCAACAGAGTCGTCAGCACTGATGTCCAAGCGAAGAGAGCCGCCATCCGCAGCAGTGCGAACATCGCCGCGCTTCGCGCGCCTGTCAGCGTTCAAAGCATTCGCAAGAGCCTGTGAAGCAGCGCCCGTACCCAACTCAATCGCCATCCTCACGAACGCACCATCCTGGGCCCGACCTCTTTCTCACCGCGGAAAAAAGACCATACTTCATCAGAAGCGCGCGCCTCGATATCGGACTCGCAGTCAGGCGGGTCGAAGAGTTCCAAAAACAAGCCCTCATGCACCGACGCACGCTCCGAGGCCTTCACCCCGAAGTCATCGCAAAGCTTCACAGAACGTATCTCGATTTTCTGCAGCCACTGCCAATCAGACTCAGCTACCCACGCCACGTGAAAACCAGAAGGATTCCCCCTCAGAGTCTTGACGATGACGATCCTGCAGAAACCACGACGCCTAGCCTCTTTCACAAGAGAACTGACTGTCTTGTCGCCGCGAGCCACCAACTCGCCGCCAAAGCGGGCTGCGAGCTCTCTCGCTAGCAACTTCGATCTCTTGCACGAACCTCTTGATGTCGTAAAGAGTGCTGGCATAGCACCTCACTCTGAACTGACCTTCTTTGCGACTGGCGGCCTCTGCTTCTTCAGGATCTTGCCACCGCAATAAGGACAGGTGATGAATTTTCCCAGACCTTCAATCTCTTTTCCGCAGCTCTGGCAGATGTACACAGCTCACGCCTCCTCTTCCTTGATCATCGGAGTCTGCGACAGGACCGCGCGACGGGCCAACTGACCCATAGAAGTCTCGGGCTTGTAAGCGCCACCCGTGAACCTCGTCCCGCAGCTGCGGCACTTCCAAACGCCGGCCAAATCGCGCTTCAGGGACTTCTTTCCGCACTTCGGACAAGGGTGCTTAGCGCCCTTCTCCTTGAGTACGGCCTTGATGTTCTCCCTTGTCTTCCTGCCATATCGAGCCCCGTACTTACCTGCCGGGCCGACCTTCTTCACCGTCTTCTTTTTTCGTGCCATCCGCATCTCCTCACAAGAGCTTCCTCAATTCCTTGCTCTTAACGAATGTCATATCGAGCGTGTCCACCAGTTCTTGTCTGGTGAAAGCGCCGCTTCCGCCCTTCTGAGCCGCGCACAATACCTCGCCTCCAGTCGTGGCGAACGTCACCCGCGCGTCCATTGCCTTATCCTCTTCAAGAGAAGGATCGACCATGATCTTATCGCCGATCTTAACGAAAGTGCATTCAACAGGGCTCTTCACCACAGGAAGCTTTTCCTTCGTCTTCTCGCGGATGACCTGGCCATCCTCGTACTTCGGCATCACTGTGTTGAGTATCGCGCAGGTGCTGGCCAGCGTCGCCGTATCGAACAGGTTGCCGTCATAATCCAAGACGTGCAAGTCGAGCATCACCATCCACACGGCCTCCTTCGGCTCTATGCACAGCTTGTCGAACTCGATCGCATGCGACTCCCGGATGCCCCTGTCAACGACACGCGCAAGCTCCACAGCCGGCGGCCTCGGTGGGCCGGACTCGAACTCCGGAGATGCCATAGGAACAAGCTCGCAGCCAGTCATCAGAACGCCGGATGCGGGGGAATCAGGATAAGGCGTCCCCACCACCAGACTCACGCCAGCAACTACCTGCGTGTTGCCTATCTTGCAGAGCGCAGAGCCAAAAGCATTGGGTATGTAACCCGGCACAAGCTTGATGGGACGGTACTCATCCATCTTACGGTTATCCTGCCTCTGACCGCTCTTGACCAAGTGATGAATGTAATCACTGCTGACAGTCCACGAAATGTCTTCACTGCTCATCAACAACACCTCCGTACCGGCGCTTGAGAGCATCCTTCTGCAGCTCGTAAACCTGCATTGATCCCTTAACCGCCAAGTCGAGCGCCTGCGTGTACTCATCCCTCGTCAGGTCGCCGTCCATCTGCATGAGAACGATCTCGCCAGTGTGCGGCACTATGGCGATGGGCACGTCAGCCTGCCCGAAGTTGTCCTCACTCTTTCCGAGATCCAGGACAACCGTGTCGTTGATCTTGCCTGCGGCACAAGCCACGACAAGATCACGCATGGGGATACCTGCGTCAGCCAAAGCCACGCTGGCAGCCGTAAGTGCTGCGCAACGCGTGCCAGCCTCTGCCTGAAGCACCTCCACGAACACCTTTATCATCGTGTTCGGGAACTGCTCCAAGAGCACGACCTTCTCCAAAGCCTCGGCAGAGATCTTGCTGATCTCAACGCTCCTCCTGTCGGGTCCAGGACGCTTCCTGTCATCAACACTGAAAGGCGCCATGTTGTACCTATACGTCAACACCGCCTTGGTGGGGTCGGACAAGTGCTTCGGAAGCACTTCCTGCGGGCCGTAAACCGCCGCGAGAACCTTGTTGCTGCCCCACTCTAGATAAGCAGAACCATCAGCGCGTTCCAGAACGCCAGCCTCAATCCTGACATCCCTCAACTCATCAGGCTTTCTTCCATCCAAACGCTTGCCGTCCTTAATCAACGGCACATTACTAACTCCTCCCATTTCAATCACCTTCTTCTCCAAACTGCTCGAAGACTGTATCAGGCTCTCCGTGCTGCTCCTCCTTAGGAGCCTCAGGGCGGACCGGCCCTCCGCTCCCGCTGAGGAACGACTTCACCCGCTCGGTTAGCCCAGACGTGTGGGCCTCACGCTCAATCATGCGGATGGCATTCTCAGCGCGCTCGACCTCCTCAGGCCTGCCCTTGATGAAGATGCGGCCATTCCTGCCAACGAAAATCATGCACCTGGAATCAGTTCGCAGGATATTGAGCATCGAGCCCTTCTTGCCCACCACGCGCGGGATCTTCACCGGCGCAATGGTTATCAGCTTGCCGTCGTACAAGAGCCTGCCATCGACCAAGCCAATCTTGTTGGCTTCGTCGACGTCATCGATCTTCACGAAGATTATGTCGCCGACCTTGAACTCATCATCCCTCTCAAACGCTAAATAGCCCTTGTACGGGGAATTAAGGTCAACAAAACAACCCTTGAACCTCACAGCCTCGACAATGCCGACGACAAAGTCGTCCTTGTAAGGCTTGTACTTACCGCAAAGCGGAACCACCCTCACAGCATCATCGAACTCTTCAGCAACGCCGTAAAGGCTCGAATATATCTTACCATCTTCTTTGTAGGCGCCGAAACCGGCGCGGACCCCGGTATCATCCATCAAGACTTCTCCGGGAATAACAATTCTCCTCATCATAATCACCCTAATGGCTGGACACAGAAGCGCGAGATCAGACAGTCTCGATCAGCCGGGTTTCCACAGAACCGTGAGTCAGAGCATTCATCTTGTCGTAGATCTCGGTCTGCATGCCCGCAGGAATCTCTACCACAGCGTTCAGCGACCCATCGCTCGCCCACTCCTCCTTAAGCCTGTGGAGGTCGTGAATGAAGCCATAAGCCCTTCCCGCATGCTCCGCAGGAACCCTGATTGCTATGCGTGCCTTTGCAAAACGTATGGGCAGCACCGGCGAGAGCTTCTTCAGAATCTCTTCCACCTGCCGCTGCGCAGGCTTGAACGGGTCTACGTGCACCTTCGCCTCCTCCAACGCTCTCTCAACCCTTGTCGGCGTGTGAGGCGCCTTGGTGCGGGGGTCTATCGATTCCCTGCAAATGATGTTGATTATCTGCTTCTTCTTCTCCTTCTGCATCTGATGCCTTTGTTCAGTTGTTAATTGAATTTCTCCTTTCTTTATTATCTTGAGCGCGATTGTGTTGAAGTCCGTCGACTGGAATGCCTCCTTAAGCACATCCTCGCTTGCGTGCTCGCCCTTCGCAGAATCCTTGAACACTGTCCTCGCCGCCACCACCTCGTCAAGGGAGACGTTCTCTCCCTCGCGCAGGCTGTGGGCAAGCACTGGATCCACCAGTATCTCGAAGTGGTGGCCATGCGAGGAGATCCTCGCGATGACAGCATCCTCAAGCGATATCATCACTTACCCCCCTTGGAAGCAAGCTTCTTGAACTCCTCTGTCGAAAGCTTCTTGAACTGCTTATCCTTCCGGTCGATGAAGTAAACGCTGATAGTCTCGTACGACGTGTTCTTGTCGCCGACAGCCTTCAACGCCTTGTACATTAGCTTGACGGCAGACGCAAAGTCCGCGTCGGCATCATGCTCCTTCTCGAAAATTGCTTCGACTTCCTTCTTCCCCGAACCGATTGCTGACGCGTAAACCTCAAAGAAAGCACCGCTCGGATCAGTCTCGAACAAGCGCGCTCCGTTATCGTCAATGCCAACGACGAGCAGCGCCGTCCCGAATGGCCTCGTGCCGCCGTACTGGGTGTACATCTGCTTCAGGTCACAAATCTCCTTGGTGAGAGTCTCCACATTCACAGGAGAGTTGTACGCAACGCGCTCCCTCTGCGCCTCAACGCGGGCATGATGAATTATCCTGCGGGCGTCAGCGACAAGGCCGCTCGTTGCAGCGCCTATGTGGTCATCGATCTTGAAAATCTTCTCAATGCTCTCAGCCTTCACAAGCTTGCCAGCCGTGCTCTTGTCCGTGGCGAGAATCCCGCCATCCTTGTACACGAGCCCCAGCGCAGTGGTGCCGCGCTTCACAGCCTCACGAGCGTACTCCACCTGGAAAAGCCTTCCATCCGGAGAGAACACAGTAATAGCTCTATCATATGCAGTCGAAGAAGCAGGATACATTGCTCCACCTCTTTTTTCCCTAACTCAGTAAATTAAACTCGACGGTGTTTATAAAGGTTTGTCTTCCGTATCGTGCCGGAAACACCCAAAACCTCAACCCACGCAGGCTGCTCGCCGATCCTGCTCACCAG
Source organism: Candidatus Iainarchaeum sp. (assembly GCA_016939415.1). GTDB lineage: Archaea > B1Sed10-29 > B1Sed10-29 > WALL01 > WALL01 > JAFGGZ01. The sequence continues at coordinate 7,384 of JAFGGZ010000030.1, forward strand.
CGTCAAAGCCGCGATAACGTCGTACAAACGCAGGTCAGTAGAGCGGCACACCCCCTCCCCGCCAGCATAACCCACAACAGAAAAATTCGCGTCAGCAAAACCGCTCTCCCCGATCAAGCCCAGCACCGCCTGGCTCAACGCGCTCTTCACTGCCTGCTCGTCAAGCACTCCATGCACGCGGAACGCAACGTAACGCTTGTGCTCCCTCAGCACCGCAGGAAAAGGCTTCACTTCACCGACACCTCCCCTAGCAAGTACGCAGGCACCTCGGAAACGCTCCACTTCGCCTGATTCACAGAGAGCCCGAGCAGAACCCCCAAGCTCACGAGCTGGACAGGAGAGCGGATGCCGAACGCGTCCCGCGCATCACTGACAAGGACTATCCTGGCGCCCATCCTCGTGCACAACTGGACCAAACGCCGGTAAGCATTAATCAGATGAGCGCGCCTGGAACGAGAAACGCGCAGAAACTGAGCGAGGCTGATGCCAAACGCGACGCCGTTGTCTTTAGCGACCTGCACGACAGCAGAATCCACAGACATCTTCCCATCAGCAATAGGATCAAGCAGGACATGAGCCTTTGAGCGCACAACAAGCCGATTCAGCTCCAGGCTCCCCCCGCGCACAAAACACACGACGCCAGCAGGCGCGCGTCGCGCGTCATCAACAACAACGCCATCGCCCGCACCAAAGCCAAGGCTCTGCAGGACAGACCTCACCTCATGCGACGCAAGCAAGTCGTAGTACTTCACGCAGCATGTTTTGAGAACCAGCGTTTAAATGCATATGCTTTAAATACCACCTGGCGCAGAATAACAAATACGCATTGTAAATCGCTGCGGATGAAGGGCCTGACCCGGAACGCAGAAAAGAGTGGTTCAAATGGGAGCGTATAAATACATACAGGAGACCTTCGAGTCCCAGTATTCGAACAAGTCCCCGGAATTCAAAGAAAGGCTAATAACCTGGCGCAGAGGACCCTCAGTCGTGCGCTTGGACAGACCGACCAACGTCGCCAGCGCGAGAAGCCTCGGCTACAAGGCGAAGCAAGGCTTCGTGGTCGCACGCGTTCGCATAGCGCGCGGATCAGGCATGCACTCGAGACCGACCAAGGGCCGCAGGCCGAGCAGGATGGGAGTCAACAAGCTGACCCGCGGGAAGAGCAAGCAGAGCATTGCAGAAGAGCGCGCGTCAAGAAAGTTCACGAACCTCGAAGTCCTGAACAGCTACTGGGTCATGGAAGACGGGCAGCACAAGTGGTTCGAAGTCATCATGGTCGACCCGAGCCATCCTGCCGTAAGAGAAGACCCGGACGTGCAATGGATTGCATCAGGCAAGCACATGAAGCGCGTGCAGCGCGGCAAGACCAGCGCAGGAAAGAAGGGTCGCGGGCTCCTCCACAAAGGCGAGGGCGCGGAAAAAATCCGGCCCAGCATCAAAGGCCATGACAGGAAAGGGAAGTGATGCAAGATGGTGCACATAAGGCCAGCAAGATGCTACAGAAAAGTCAAGAAGCGCGCGTACTGCAGAACAGCCAAGCGCGTGGCACGCAAGAGCTACATCAAAGGAGTACCAGGAACAAAAGTAGCCAGGTACGACATGGGCGTCGCCAACATCAAGTACAAATACCGAGTCGACCTTATAGCAGATGAGACCAAACTCATCAGGCACAACGCCCTCGAAGCCATGCGCGTGTCAGTCGTCAGGGAAATGACGCCGCTCGGAACAGAGAACCACCACTTCCAACTCCGCGCAGTACCCCACCACGTCATGCGCGAGAACGCGATGATCTCCGGGGCTGGCGCCGACAGAATGCAGACAGGCATGAAACACTCCTTCGGAAGGCCGATAGGAAAAGCAGCACGCGTCAACATAAAAAAGATAATCGCAAGCATAAGCGTAGAATCAGACAAGGGGAAAGAGATGGCCAGAAAGGCATTCAAGAAAGCCACTCACAAACTGCCCCTGAAGACGCACGTAGAAGTGAAGGAACTCCGATGATCCCGGACAACGTCCTCAAGCAGCTGAAGACAAAAAAAATCCTCATCCAGCTGCCTGAGGGCCTAAAACCCAAAGCCGCAGAAATAAGCAGAGAACTGCGCGAAAACGGCTTCGAAGCCATTGTCTCAGGAGACCCGTGCTTCGGGGCGTGCGACACCAGAAAACTCCCCGGAGCCACAACACTCCACGTCGGCCACGCACCCCTGCTACACGAAAGGGGCATCGTTTACTGGGAATGGTTCTCAGAAGCAGACGTGCGAACAGCAACAGAGAACGCATTGCCGATGCTTGGGAAGAGCGTGGCCATCATAACCACAATCCAGCACGCAAAAGAACTCGGGAAAGCGAAAGCAATGCTGGAAAGATCGGGCAAGGAAGTGACCATCCCGAAACTGGAGGCAGTCCCCGGACAAGTGCTCGGCTGCACAAGATACCCGGAACTCAACGTGGACACGATACTCTTCATCGGAACAGGCCTGTTCCACCCCATACAAGCAGCAGCACAGACTGCCAGGGAAGTTGTGGCCGCAGACCCATTCACAAACCAAGTGCAGCGCATCGACGCCACGAAGTACAGGAAAGAGAAAGCCCTGCGCATGACAAAAGCAAGCAACGCAAGGACCTTCGGGATCATCGTATCATCAAAGCCCGGACAAGAAAACTGGAGCGCGGCACGGACCGCACAAGATAAGATCTTGGCAGAAGGCAAGGAAGCATTCATCGTGCGCATGGACCTCATCACGCCGGACGCGCTGGAAAACCTCGGGTTCGACGCCTTCGTGATAACTGCATGCCCTCGGATAGCAATTGACGACTGGAAGAACTACAAGAAACCAGTACTGCTACCAGACGAGGCCTAAACCAGCTTCACTGAAAGGATTGCAGTGTCCACAGTGGCGGACAACACCTTCACGAAGACGTCCTCACGCACAACCGCCTCACCAGGACGCAAAGACTCAGACGACTCATTACCGCTCGGCCAGACAACACTCAAGCCAATCCGCGAGCCAACGCTGTCAACACGCAGCCTGAAGCCAGTGAAAACAGCTTCATCCCCAACCTCAACGGGCAAAGGCTTCCCATCAGCAGCAAGCACGCGAGCCCTACCAAAACACTTGTTCTCCACGCACTCATACCCCCTCAAACAGCCTGCGTCAGCGCAGCACGAGAATGGATCCTCACCCTCATCAACCACACCATTGCCGCAAAGGTCGGGCTCCTCGATTATCTGCGCCTTTCCCGCGGCAGGCAGGTCAGCGGGACCCGAAACTCCCTCCTGCACAGGAACGAAAAACACTGCGAGCAGAAGCACGACAACAACGACAAACTCCACAACCGCAACCTTCTTCAAGTCCATGCATCACGCCTCCCGAAAGCAAAAGCGATAGCAGGCAAGACCAGCAGCAGCGCAACAAGCACAGGCATAGGGAACTCATCGCCGGACATCGGAGACCTGAGTTGCGACCCCTCAACAACCTGCAGACTGAACACTGCATCGTTGTTCTTGTAATCGCTCTCGAAGAAGAACAAGCCAACAGGCTCGACACTCACGCGAACCACGTACTTACCCAAAACCGTCGGCTGCCACACGCCGCCATCCACCTGCGTCACAGCATTGGCACGACCCTCCTGCAAATCGACTTCCTTAGAGAAAACAAGACCGTTCGTCCCAGCGTACTCCCCCTGGCATTCAATGTTTTCATCTGGATCGCAGCTTACTTCAACACGAACCCTGAAAGGCGGCGAGGACTGATTGCCGTTGTTGGCAACATTAACCCCGATCGCAGCATACCTGTTGAGTTGAGGAAGGGAAGGCAGCGAAAGCAGGTCCCTGATTTCCAAATCCACGAAGCCCGTCGCATTCGGGTAAACGCCAACGCCGACATAATCGACCACATGCACAACCGCACCAAGGTTATCCGAAACAAAGAGATTAACCTCCTTGAAGCCATCACCGACATACACGCGCTCCACAGACGTCAAGTCCGCGCCAGTACGCATCCAAACATCCTCGTACTCCGCATCCCCCAAATCCCACGTGTAGTACTTTATGCCGCTCTCATCATACGCATACGCAGTGAAGTAAAAAGCATCGCCGAGGGGAACAGCCTTCTCTTCAGGAGTCACCTCCAAGAACACTTTCGGGCCGCAATTCACATCCCTCAACGAGTGAACCGCATCATTGTTGTCCTCACTGGCTTCTGCAACAGCATCACCAACATCAACCTCGCCCCCCAGCATGGTCACGGAACACACCGGCGCGTAATCAAAAACGACTCCATCAGACACGCGGGCGCCGGCAGGGAAATGAGCAACGCTTGAGTCCAAGCGCCTCCCGTCCACCTCGCTGGTATCAAGCTGCACGTCATAAGCACTGCCCGCTGCGCCGAGATTGTACGCCTTAACAATCACGTCATAGTACGTGCCCTCATTGTACCAATCCTCAGCAGGCAATGAGTACGAACCCTCCGTGAGAGCGAAGTCTGGTAGCACAGCAGCGGGATCGTAAACGACTGCAACCGCCGCATCCTCATCAGTCTCAGCGTCCTGGTCAGTGACAGTCAGCGTGACAGTGTACGCACCCACCCTGGAGTAAGCATGCGACGCACGCGCGCACTCGGCGTCGGCGCAACACGCATCACCCTTGGAGCACGCAGTAAGATCACCGAAATCCCAAGCATACGAAAGGCTGGGACAAGAACCCCCTGCAGGACAATCCTGAGCATCAAAGCTGCCAGTCCCATCGAAAGTCAACGTATCCGTAACAGTCCCTTCCTGGTCCTCGCCAGCATCTGCAACAGGCTTGGTCCCGATCACGGTCACGACAACAGAATCACTGTCCGCACCGCCATTGTCAGCGAAGACAGTGAGAGTGGGCGAGTACGCGCCCTTGGACAAGTACTCATACAACGCAATGCCGCCGCTCGCATCATCAGTGACTATCCCACACGCAGGATCACAGAAATCCCACACATAACCAGTTATGCTACGGCCAGGCGGCGCGAAACTCTTCGTCCCGTCAAAAACCATCGTCAGCGGAGCGTCACCGGACTTTGGGCTGACATCATCCGGCACAGACAAAGAACAGGACTCGTCACCCCTGCACTCATCATACAAAACAATCGCCGTCGGCAACTGCAACGACAGACCATTCACAACGACAGTGACCCACTCCTGGCCGCCCTTCGAAAGCGTGTTCACGACCCCCAAACGTGTGACCACTGAATCAATGACCTCCCCCGCCACAGTGGCAGTGCTGACGAAGAGGAACGGCTGATCCACGGTTATCGGAACTTCTACGTGATCCACAGCCTCTTCAACGACAACATCCACATCAGAGGAATAATCCTCTTTCGACAAGGAAAAAGCGCCGAACAAGTAAACATAATCAGGGGAAGATCCATCCAGCGCATAGAACTCATCCGCCGCATTCAAGACATTGTCGCTGGAGACAACAGCGAAAGGATTCCCAGGATAGAACGCGCGGAACGGAGACAGATCCACGTCGATGTGGTAACACCCATCAGGACGCAGGTGCAGCGCATTGCTTATCCTGAGCAGGTCACCGAAAGGTCCTCCCAAAGCAGGACTGATGAGGAGAGGAGCGCTGCCCGCGCCCGCATAAGCCAGTCCAGTGAACGTCCCGTCCAAATCCCCCTCCCCGCAAATCTTGAGGAACACGTTCTCGTTCACGCCCGCATCCACGTAACTCTGGGAAAAATCCCTGTTGTACAGCAATACAGCCCCCTCAGACGTCGAGTTCTCCAACGTAAAGTAAGCAAAGCCCGTCGTGAGCAGCAATACACAGAACAACAAACGCTTCATGTTACGTCAACCACTTCTGGACAGTGCTCCACACCTGGCTCAGCGCAGTAAACCAATCCTCGACAGAAAGCTGGTTGACTACGCTTATCGTCGCGCTAGCAGGCGGCTCGCCCGCAGTCAAGTCACCCACGCTGAAAGCATACGTCTTCTTCAACTCGCCACCAACAAGGATTTCAGCGCGAAGAGAGTAAGCCTCGCCGACATCCGTCGCATACCCACTCACCTCGTCATAGAACTTGTTGCCGGTCGGGATGAGCACGAACACGGCCTGGCCACTGGAGTTAGTCAATACCTCGCCAGTGCTCGTCGACTTCATCACATGAGCGCCCGTCTGCACAGGAGAGAACAACGTCAAGCCATTCCGCTCAACGAAACGCACCATGGCGCCCGGAACAGCAGCTCCATCACTGTCCTTCACAGTCACCAGCACGCTGTACGGCCTGCCAACAGCAGGGAAAGAGTAAGGCAAAGGTACAGGAGCGCCATCCACACTCATCGCCATTGAATAAGTCTTCACGACGTTCACGGACGTCTGGGCCTGATCGTTCTCTTCATTGCACTCGTTGATGCTGCCCTGCACGCCGTTGCCACCATCGACCTTGGCAGTGATTGCGTGCAATGTGCTGGACGCAGCACTCGTGTCCCACACGCACGCGGAATTCTTCTGGGAGAACGCGTTGATAGTACCAAGATTGAGTTCGCACAGCTCCACTGCACCGTCGTACACCTTGACCTGGACGCTGGATGTCGTGCCCACATTTCCAGTGTTCTTCGCGTTCACTGTGAAGGTGACAGGATCACCCTTGCTCACTTCGGTCGCAGAAGGCGAGACAGTAACCTCCAAGTCCTGGCCGACGCAAAACTGGCGTGCATTGATGCCGTTCACGACCACGTACCGCTGCGCAGGAGTTGTACGCGCCTGGGCAGGCGTCACACCTGTAATCAACATATTGACGACGTCCTTGGCCGTGACATTGGACTCCGAGCATGCCAAGCCAAACTCATCAGAACAAACACCGACAACGAGATTAGGCTTGTTGGAAGTCACTTCATAAGTGCCCCCACCGATCTTGTTCCCGGTGATGCCTTCAACAATCACTTGCACGGACGTGTCCGGCTGGTAAGTCGGAACGACGTCGTTGACTGCGTAAGACCCGCTCAGCCAGCCATTCGCCTGCGGTATGCTCACGAAAGCGTCGCCTGCATCAATGACGCTGTCGGCACTCACCACAGCGTACGGCCTCGCAGGGAACTTCGCCTCAGAAGAAAGGAAGTTCAACGTCATGTCGCCAGTGGCGTAGTACGGTCCGGAACCAAGCACGCTGCCAAGCGGAGCCATCTCATCACCACCCTTCGCCATGACGGGGATAAACAAGTTACCTGTCTTATACACAACAGATATGTACTTCCCGGACAGGTCTGACGAAGCACTGGCGTACGCGCGGATGGTCACATCATCCTGACCCACAATGTTGTCCACGTACGACTCACTCGGCACGTCAAACAACAACGTGTACACACTGCCTCCTGACGTGACTATCGCCGCATCATTCACTGCAGCGGCAGCGAAAGCCAGTAGCAAGACCAATACAAACACATGTTTCATACAAAATCGCCTCATGAATAGCTCACCCAATCCCTAACAGCCTGGAAAGCCCTGTAAACATAATCATTCGAGTACAACGTCTCCCCCCAATTCTGCTGCGCAGTGCCAGACGGCGCGGAAGCGCTGTCGAACTGCTGGACAGAGAACGTCTTGGAGTACACTTCGGAACCAAGATCGTCATACACATTCAGCCGCAGGACGTGCGGGCCGAAGACAGACTCGAAATAACTATCGCCAAGACTCGGACCTCCAGTGGCAGTGAAGACAATGACCGCGCTGCCGTCAGCGCTGGTAACGACCCGGGCACGGCCCACGTTCTTCAGCAAGGTGTCGCCGTACTGCGGCATGGCCCACATCTGGAACCCGTTCTCCTCCTCGATCACGACTGACGCTCCCTGCACAGGGACGATGGTCTTACCGCCCGGCACTACAGTGCACTGCTCAGCCTCGCTCACGCAGTCTGGCTCGCGGTACGAGCAGCCCAAAGACCCTGCATGCTTAAGCTCTTCTGAAAGAGCTGAGCAGAGCGATGAGTCGCCATCAGCGTCGCGGCACTGCGACGGATCCTTCACGCACTTGCCTGCAGAGTAAGCACTGCAAGTGCCCTTCTCGATAAGACGATTGCAGGTAGAAGCATCGCCATCAAACTTGGCGCAAGCGCAATCGTAGGTAGGAAGCCCGCTGGACAGCTCACCAACGCTGAACGACAGCGTCACGGGAACGCCGACCATGATGGGCGCCGACGGGTCTGTGGATGAACCACCGATGGTCACAGCGCCTGACTGCACCTGGCCACCAGCCCTGCCACCGATTTTAGTATACATGTCGTAAACGCGGTCGTTGAAGTAGAGCACGGAATTCTCGTTCGGAAGCGCCAGGTCCTGGTCAGGCGCGTTGGGATTCACTTCCCTAGACCCAACGGATATGGAATGCTCCTCAAGCAGGACATCACTCTCGTCATAGACCCTGAACACGACAGAGTACTTGTCATTGGCGACATAAGACGTCGGCCCGCCAGTCGGCGTCAAAGCCACGGACACAACGCCATCAGCTCCGGTATAAGCCCGGCCAACAGCCTCATTCTCCACCAGCGCTGCAGAGTACTGAGGGAATGAGAATGGCAGGAACCCATTCTTCTCCACGAACTCCACCTTGATGCCCTCAGCAGGAGCTCCCAGGACCTCCACCAGGAAAGTGACATTCGCAGGCTTGCCTGCCTGAGAGAACGACGCAGCGCTCTCAACGCCGTCAATCCAGTAACGCACCTGCGGCTGGTACATCCACGGGCAGAAACTGCCGTTGCACAGGACGTAACAGCCATCCTCCACATCGCACCTGAAGTTGAAGCCAGTATAATCGCTTATGACATCCTGCTTCTGCATCAAAGCATACACCACACCATTCGTGGAGGCGTAGTACACGCGCTTCCCGCCGGCAATGGGCTCCAGGTTGTTGCCGAATTCTGGCAATGACGCACTCCACTCCACGCTGCCGTCAGCGTCAGCAAGAACGAAAGCGCCGTTCGTGTAATTGGCACCGTAAACGTGAGAGCCGGCGACTGCAGGAGAGGACACTGCCATTTCACTGGGTGTCTGCATGGAGTACGACCAAACTGTAGAACCAGTTCCAGTCAGCTTCTTCAGGATACCGCGGGCATTCACGTACACGTAACCGCCTGCCTGCGCAGGGCCGTACTGCCTCGGCGCCGCAACCAGGCCAGCAGAAAACGGAGAGAGCGTGGTAGTGTAATCCTTTCTCAGCCCGCGGTCGAACACGAAAGACGTCTTGCCAGCGCTGCCGATGGCAGTCACGAAAGGCTGGAAAGCGAAACCCGATGAAAGCAGCGAGCCCGCAACATTGTAAACCGTGGGAGTGGCGCTTAAGGACCATGGGAAACTCAGGTACTTTCCGAAATGCTGACCATCAGAGGAATAGTTCGCGGAATAGAAGTACACTTTCCTCCCGCTCAACGTCGGGGACACATACGAAACGCCTTGGTAAATCGTCGGCCACATGTTCACGTTGAGATTCTTCGTCGTCAACGCACCCGAAGACTGCACAATCCTCTCGAAATACTGGCCTTTCGTGAAGTACATGTACCAGTCCCTGAAGAATGCGGGAGAAGACGTGAAAAAACATACAGTGTCCTTCTCCCAGAGATTCGATCCAGTCCTCAGATCAAAGGCGTAGAGGAAGTTGTTTGCAGTGACGAAGATCGTGTTGTTGTACACCGCCGGAGACTGCTGTATATACTTGTTGCTGAACGACTTTTGCCACATGATAGTGCCATTGGACGCGTTCACGACGAAGATCTTGCTGACAGCGCCGCCAACAGTCTTGTACCCGGCAATGACAAAATAATCCTTCCACACGACAGGCGGGTTGTACACGTACGCTAAGTCATCCCTCAGATCAAGCTTCCACAGCGCCACCAAATCATTGTACGGGCCCTGGGAGCTGATGCTTCCTGTGCGCTGGTTGTTCGACCTGTGCACAGGCCAGTCCGCAGAAGGCACGCAGTTGTGCGAACCCAGATCACAAGCCCAGCCATCAACGCATTGGTTGTCATTGCAGCACTCGTACTCCAAGCCATCAACGCAGCACCTGCCAGGCACGTCGGTCATCGTGGCCACTCCATCAGCGCAGCTGACAGACTTGTACGTGTCGCCGATGCAGCCAGTCGAGTAGTACTTGCTCTTCAGCTCCCACGCGTCGCCCTCAGCTTCAGGATACTTGTACAGGTAGTACTCGCGGAGCTGGGAGGACGACACGCAAACATCATCGCCACTCAAGAAGTTGCACCCGTCCCACGAAGACGTCGTGAGCCACGCATACCCGGCGTGTGAGGGGTCATCACCGCTGTCCGTCTCGTAGTGGGAATTACAGTCATGAGCAGTCACAGAACAAAGACCCTTAATCGGGCTGCAAGGCGCGCTCCACGTGCAGTTCGCTTCAAAAGGCGGAGTGTTGTCCTCCACCCACGCGTAGATCACCGGGTCAATAGAAACCAGTTCGAAAGAGCAGCCCGAAGTCCTTGTCGAGCACTGGTAATCATAGCAGCACCTGCTCGCATCAACATTCCTGAGGCATTGATTGGAAGTGCACGTCGGCACGACCCACTCATCCGAAGGCAGGGTATAGCAAAATGGATATGTAGACTGGCAATTGCGGTTCGCGTCGGCAATGACCTCGTCAGGCAGGGACACGCCAAGGCAGTCCAGAGGAACGGCGAAAACGCCTCCCAAGGCAGTGCTGCGCGCGATAGTTTCGGTGCAAATCCTCGGCTCGCAGCCAGGAGGATAAACTCCCTTGCAGTCATTACTGCTGCTGCAGCACGTCCCAAGGTTCGTGAAAGAACAAACGCCGGCACTGCACGTTGACGACGTCAAGTACTGCCGAGAAGTTCCTAGGATACAGTAAGTGATATCCGCTGCAGCGCACGACGTGCCGTCACCGCAATCCGTGATGTACGCAGTCGTACACTTGTGCTCGGAATCTCCTGCATAAGTGACCTCGTAGGTATCGACGTTGAAGCAATTAGCATCCATGCCCAAGAGTTGGGCGCCGCACGGCTGGCTAACCAGCGAAGCGCCGTTCCAGTCGATATCATAACCCCTCGCCCGGCAGTCGTTGTACTCATAACCCCAAGGACACGTGTTGGCGTAAGGGCCTGAAGGCAAGTCCCTTCGGATGTAGCAAGAAACAGCGAGAGTAGTTGACAAGAGCAAGATTAGCACGAATAATCGACAAACCCTCATCGACACCACTTATTCAATAAAGGCCGCTGAGTATATAAATATTACTTGATTTTGCCTGCCTGCCAGTCCCTAAGCAGCTTTCTAGCCGCACGATCCAAGTCCAGCTCCTTTCCTTTACGCAGCATCATCCACTTGCCGGCAAGCTCCTCCAGCTGCATGTACGAATCCTCGAACGACTCCACAGTATACGTGCGCACCAAAGACTCAGAACCGATGCGATCGATGAGTGCCAAGGCAGCGCCCACGGCATCCTTCACCCGTTTCACGTCAAACGCGCCTTTCAAAACCAGGTCTGTCTGCGACTCGTTCCGCGGGATGATGCCCGGCGAGTCAATGAGCCTGATGCGGCCGCTCACCTTAACGACCTGAGCCCCACGCGTGAAACCGGCTGTAGGAGACGATTTCGCAGAAGCCCTGCCCTTCAGCGTGGATATTAAGGAAGACTTTCCTGTGTTGGCATAACCGACCACGCCAACAGTGATTATTTCCTTGCCAAGCTCGTCAGCAACGCGGTGCAAAGCATCACGCAACCGCTTCGTGCCCATACGCTCCTTCGCAGAGACTCTGACAAACGGTGTGGGGAGCCTGCCGTGAAAATCCGCCAAGTCAACCTTGTTCACGACAAACAGTAGGACCTTGCCTGACTTCGCAACTGCATTCTCTAATTCAGAGCACCTGGTGCCTTCCACGTCGCGGGCATCAAGAATCTCCATCACGACGTCAGCATCGTTCACGACCCTCTGCACATGAATATTCATGAAGAGGATTTGAATGACCCCGGAATAAAAACCTATGCAACCCTGGAGCGCACGAACTCCAAAACATGCTCTGGCAACGCTATCAGCGGGTGGAAAACAGGGTATGGCTCTACTAGAAGTCCGCCAAAACCCAGTGCACCGCTGACAAAGCCGAGGTAATCACCCATGAGATCACTCACCTCGCCCGAAACATACCCCACATCCCTCCCCACGCTCCACTGCTCCAGAACCCGTGCTCTCGAACCGAGCACGTCCACCACGCATCCCCTCTTCATCATCATCCACGCAGCAGCCAAAGAGTCAGTGCCGTCGTTTCGCACAAGCAGGCGGCCGCTCACGCCCAGCGGAAGCCCGCCAGCCCCGGGGATCACGGCGTCAAACACGTAAGCAGCATCTTTCAGGACATCAATGCGGATCGTCTGGTCAGGAGAAGACAGATTCACAGCATTACCAGTCCTCTCTTTAACGAACGCCCCCACCTCGCGCTCCAGCTCCTGACTCGTCAAATGAAACCCCTTCCAGCCCCGATTAGCGCGGACGGCAAACGAGCCGTTCCTGACGAGGGAAAGGGCTGCTTCTTTGATCGCATCAAGATCATCCACTACTTTCTTGACAGGAGAAAAAGAGTGCACCCCAAAAACGCGGGAAAGAAGCGGAGAAACATCCTCTTCTGACTCAACGAACAAACGCTTTTGAGACACGCGAACCTGCGCATCCGGCAGGGCTTTCTGAATGTTGGAGACAAGGACGCCCTCCCACCTCCGTCGCACGGGCTCGGACTTCAAGAACATCTCGTGATAACGCAACAGGAACAGCATGCACTTATTGGCAGCGGGATTGTTTATTTACCTAAGCTCTTTCCTCAACAGCCTGGCCACGACACTGCCATCAGCCTTGCCCTTCAGCGCCTTCATGGCATCACCCATCAGCTTCTGGAACGCTTTCGGATCCCCTTCCAAGTGAGGATTCTTCGCAACGACGTCCCTCACGACGCGAGCAACATCCTCCTCGCCGACAACAGCAAACGACGAGACGGCTTCATTCAAAGACTTTCCCGAACCAACGAGTCTCAAGGCATTTGGGATGGAGTCCTTCGGGATCCTGCCAGCGAAGAACGCTTCAAAGACCGCGATGACCTCATCATCAGGAACATCCACACCCTTCCTCCGCAACGAAGGGAGCACATCCTCAACCGTTGAAGCGATCAGCTTTGCTTCTTTCTTATGCTTCTCAAACAACACGTCGAAAAGATGGCGTCTCCTCGAAGAAAACACCTTATCCGCGAGCTCATCACCCATCCCAGTCGAGCGCAGGCGCTTCAACGTCTCTTCCGGCAACTCAGGCAAAGGAACAGACTGCAGTAACTCGCTGCGCAGGACAATCGGCTCAAGATCCGTTTCCGGGTAAAGCCTCGCAGAACCCGGCATCGGCCTCATGAACGACGTCGTACCGTCCGGCAACGCATTCCTCACCTCCCTCGGAACGCCGTCAAGAGCCATGCGAGCCCGCTTCAGCACCTGCTTCAGCGACGGCCTGGCGACGCGATCTGGAGCAACCACCATCACGACAGCATCATCCTTATCGCAGCCCAACCGCTTCCTCACAGCTTCCAACTCGTTTATCCTGTACTTACCCATGTCCTCGTCGCTGTGAATGATGCCACCCACTCCGGCGACCTTCGCGTAATCAGAGAATTCAGTGCCGAGCCTCCTGCCAGGCGCGACCTCACGCCCCAAAAATCCGCCGAAGCCCCTCAGCAGAACGGCGAACACATCCTTGCCGCGACAGAACCTGCAATCACTGTCCTCGAACAAGTCGGAGACATCGACGATACCGTTGACGGGCGCTGCCTTGCGCTTCAATAGCTCATCCCTGATCCCGATGAGCGATAACTGCCTTCCAGCCTCAATCTCCGCGATCTTCGGGAACATTTTGAGGTCCTGCGAGCCCTTGATCTCCACGCGGGCTCCACCCCTCACCGAAATGTTAAGATCCTGGCGGATGGTGCCAATGCCGCGCTTCGTACTGCCCGTAGCCCGGAGGAGCAGGCCTAAGCGCTTCGCAGTCTCATGCAAGTGATCAGGATCAACGACATCCGGCTCGGTCGTAACCTCGATAAGCGGCACGCCAAGCCTGTCCAACCTGTAAACAGTAACGCCATCCCGCTTCTCCAGGACGGTCGCAGAATCCTCTTCAAGCATCACGGTCGGCAAGCGCACCCTTCCTTTACTCGTCTCGACAAAGCCATCGCCCGCGACAAGCACAGTGCGTTGGAACCCGCTCGTGTTGCTGCCATCAACAACAGTCTTGCGCATCACGTGCGCTTCTCCGAGAGGACTGGCATTAACAAGCCTTGAGAACTGCAGTGTCGCCTCAAGCGCCTCAGCATTCAAAGAATCTGGGGGCGCCTCATCAAGCTCGACCAAACACGAAGTCTCGGGATTGGCGCGATACACGAACTCTCGACCCCGCGCCATCTCGTGCCGCGCGGCAGCATCCACCTCCCCCAACTCGCCGGCAACAGCACGCAACCTGCGGCGGAACTCAAGCGGCAATTCCTCGCTACGCTCGTTCCTGCAATGGCAGAAAAGCTTTTCGGCAGTCGCAAGCTGCTGGTGGATCTCAATACCCGCCTTGAAACCAATGCCTTTGTAATCCACTGCATTATCAACTCCGCACACCAGATTCCTTGAGTATGCTAGCCATGACCTCATCGACCTGAGCGTACAGATCCTCCAGCGTGCCGTTGTTGTCAACAACGTAGTCTGCCATTATGAAAACAGCGTCCATTCCCTTCTTCTTCGCGTCGATCTCATCGCGTTTCTTGAACGTCGCCAAACCCCTGGGGTCTATGCTGCTCCTCCGCGAGAACCGCTTGTCCAGGCTGGCGTCGATGAAAATCATGTGGAAGCTCGGCGTCTTGCCGCGGATGAACTCCACCTCCTGCGGAGAACGGAAATTGCTGATAACTATGCGCGGCCGATCAGCCTGCAGGAGAAGGCGCTTGGCCAGCGCATCCATCCCCTCATTCTCGCGCAGCTCGTCGCCCAAACGCATGCGAGCCAGCTTTGTCACGCGCTTGCCGCGCCGCTTCAACTCAGCATCCAATACATCCCTCGAAAAGCTGAGCTCGACAAAACCATAGCGTTCCGCCATGTACGCAGCCACAGTGTCCTTCCCGCTCTGGGCAGGACCGCAAAGACCGATGATCATTGCAACATCTCGCTCAATCAATAGAGGAACATGTCCTCCTCAAGCCGGCTGTTGAACTCGCCAGCAACATTGGTGAGCATCATCTCCCCGGCCTTCTCAGCGCTCTTCGTGTGACCTAAAACCCAACCCAGTTTCACGTAAGCGGTTTCGGACAGCATGTCCCCGCACGGGATTGCGCCGGACTCGCGGAACAACACCCTCAAGTTCGAGTACACTTCCATGTTCGTAGAGCCATACATCGCCTGCGACGCAACAGCGACCACCACGCCGCTCTCAACAGCCGCCCGTATCGAAGGGATCCACGACTTCTTGGCCTGCGTTGGCACGTGGCCGAAGCCAGTGCCTTCGACAACAATACCACGGAAAC
The DNA here is from genome assembly GCA_016939415.1 of Candidatus Iainarchaeum sp. Lineage (GTDB taxonomy): Archaea > B1Sed10-29 > B1Sed10-29 > WALL01 > WALL01 > JAFGGZ01. Next base: position 22,912 of record JAFGGZ010000030.1, read on the forward strand.
CCTGCTTCACGCAATACTCCAGTATGCTCGGGTCACTGCCTGGAAACGCCTTCAGCAAAGCAACCTTCGGCTCGAACCGCGTGTCAGGCTTAGGAACAGCATTCGAGCGCCTCTCCACGCGCGGGCTCGTCACCTCAACGCGGCCTTCAGGCCACACGAACGCCAGAGGATAGTCATTGATGGGACGGAACGTGCTGCGCAGGCTTGAATGCATCTTCCTGACCTTTGTCCCGCGCATGAACATGCAGTAGTCATCGCTCGAGTTCGCGTGCATGCAGATTCCTACATGCGCAAGATCGCTCTTCGCAGTGATCGCGGAACAAAGCAGGTTCATGGCAGCATCAGTGCTGCCCCGATCCGTGCTGCGCTGCGACCCCGTCAGCACGACGGACTTCCCCAATCCGGGAAGCATGAATGAAAGCGCTGCAGCAGTGTAATGCATCGTGTCGGTGCCGTGCGTGATAATGACGCCATCAGACTTCCTCAAAGACTTTGCAGCAGCCTTCGCCAGCGCCTGCCAGTGCGTGTGATCCATGTCCTCGCTCAGGACCTTGCACACGTCAACAGCCTCAGCAAAGCAGACTTGTTCCTGCAGCTCCGGGATAGAAGCGAAGATGTCCTTCGCATCCAGCGTTGCAGTAACCCCGCCGGTGCGGTAGTCTATCTTGGACGCAATCGTGCCGCCAGCGGACAGCAGCGCTACAGGCGGCTTGCCTGGTGGGCATAACTCTTTTTTCGATGGCTTGGCGTGCTCCTCCTCGACCTCGTACTCGAACTCTTCTTCAATGCGCTTCGGCTCGTGCGTCTTGCTCCGCTCCAGCGCAGTGCTTTTCGAGAATCGCACGCCTGCATTGTATCCATTATCCAGCTTGATGATGACGTGGTCAGGCGAGCCCATCACGCGCGGCATGAGCAGTCCTTCGATATCGCCGATGCGAACCCTGTCACCGACTCTTATCTTGGCCTTCTTCAGCGCTGACTCGATCTCCTTGGAGTACGGCATGGGAACTCACTTTCTTTTCTTGCGACTGCCAGCAGTCTTCTTCAAAGGCCTGCCGGACTTCTTGGACCGGACCTTCCTCTGTGCAGGCCTCTTTCTTGCGGTTGGCTTCTTCTTAGGAGACTTTACAGCAAGCTTCTTGGCTGCCTTCTTTGTCAAACTCTTTTTCTCGGCCTTATTTTGGACGCGCTTCTGTTTCGGCCTCTTGCGCAAAGGCCGCTTCTTGATGGGGACTTTCTTCTTCGCCGGCTTTTTCTTTGATTTTACTGCTTTCTTTTGCTTCGGCTTAGCCTTTGCAGGCTTCTTCTTGGGCTTGGCTGCTTTCTTCTTGGGTTTTTCTCGCTTCTTCGCTTTCACCGCCTTCTTCTGAACAGCTCTTTCCGCCGGCTTTTGTGGCGCAGGCTCATCTGAGATGAGAACGGCCTCCACCACCTCTTGCAGGGCGGGGTCCTCACGCTCTTCTTCAATCACGGGCTCGGGAACGGTTGCGAATGAAGGCTGCTCGTCTTTTATCAGGGCGGTTGAGGAAAGCTTCAGCCCCTTGGCATTCTTCACAAGGGGGATAACGACCACGAGCACTGGCTTCATGCCCAGCTTCACGCGGTCTTCGTTGATCTTGAATGCGTTCCTGTACGTCTCAGTGCTTGTGACGAGAACGCTTACTGCGGGGTCTTGCAGCACGGGTCCTGCGACGTCTTCTATCGGCACTATTTCCGCGCGACCCATCGTGTACAGGTTGAGGTCAGCCACCCGCTCCTCGAACGAGCGCACTTCCGCTTCTTTGTTCAGCTTTTTGGCGAACGCGTCAGTGGTCACTCCTATGACAACGTGGTCTGACAAGGAGAACGCCTTGTCTATGAGCCTCTGATGGCCTTCATGCAGCCTGTTGAACGTACCACCCACACAAACCTTCATAGAATCACCATTATGTCCGCTCGGAGAGCGGAGAAACCAAGTCTTTCTTTTCCATCGACGCTTTTCTTTCCACCA
>JAFGGZ010000031.1 GCA_016939415.1 Candidatus Iainarchaeum sp.
AGTCGCTGGCCGGCTTGAACACGATCGTGTTGCCGCACACGAGTGCGGGAGCCAGCTTCCACGCAGGGATAGCGAACGGGAAGTTCCAAGGCGTTATCACGCCAACCACGCCTATGGGCCTGCGGACGGTCATGCAGAACTTGTCTTTCAGCTCCGAAGGCGTCGTATGACCGAACATACGCCTGCCCTCGCCAGCCATGTACTCCAGCACGTCTATGGCCTCCTGGACATCGCCTTCTGCCTCGAACCAGACCTTGCCCATCTCCTGGGTCACTAGCTGACCGAGCTCTTTCTTGCGCTTCTCCATGATTAGTGCTGCCTTGAGCAGGATGTCGGCGCGCTTCGGCGCTGGAACGCGGTTCCACGCAGGGAACGCCCTTGCCGCGGACTTGGCGGCCTTGTCCACGTCAGCGGCATTGCCCGCTGGAAACGTTGCGATGACCTTCCGCGTGGCTGGTGCGTAGTCGTAGAACACCTCGCCGGATGAGGACTTCACCCACTGGCCGTCGATAAGCATCTTGCAGTCCATGAATACCACCGGGGCTTAGAAACGAGAACGGAGTATTTATGGATTACGCACCGCGGAAGCCCGCCGACTGCTATTAAATAATGGTTCGGGCAATATAGTATCATGCAGAATAAACCAGTGCGGCAGCCAGACCCGAGGAAAACAGTGGTAGTGACAGGGTTTGAGCCGCGCTTCGGCCATGTGAGCGGAAAGGACATGCTGCTACGCCTTCACGGCTACGGCTCTCCGCTAGGTAAGGACTTGATCCAGTTCATAGCAAGCAGCCGGCCGAGAGCGATATACACGAGCAGCATCAACCAGAACGGCAGGTACACGCACGTGGGGAGAGTGTTGGCGGAATTCGGAACCGAAGTCATTGTCAATAACGACATTCCGCGCCTGATAAAAGAGAAAGCACAGACAGAGCCGGAAAGGGAGATGACGACAGAAGACACGAAGCACTTGAAAGCATACTTGAGCTTTCACATAGGAGGGGGGTACGCGAACCCTGACAACGAAGGATTCAGGCGGGTCTCGGAGGAGATTGTTAAGACATTCAAGGCGATGGGGTTCCCGGAAGCATTCACGAGAAAAAAGCTCGCAGAACACGTGCTGGCACTGAAAGCCAAGACACAGTAATGAATCGATCGCCTCCATCCTTACATTGCTCATATCAAGGTCGATGCGCACGACAATGACCCTTTAACTAATCCCTGAATCACTTCTTCAGCGTCCTGCCATGACCCGGCAGGAGGATGCTGAAATCAAGCGTTTTGATGAGCTTCAGGCTATTCTCGAGCTTCGCCTGGTCCGCGCCAGGCAAGTCAGTGCGTCCAACACCGTCTGCGAACAGCGTGTCCCCGCTCACCAAGATCTTGTCCTTCAACAGACAGACACTGCCTTCTGAGTGGCCGGGCGTGTGAATCACCCGCCAGCCCTGGACTTCTTCAGGGATTGGCTTAATGTCGCAAGGCAAGAGATCGGCGCCGAACATCGAAGAAAGCGTGTACTGGGGATCGGCGCGGGCGATGTAGTCCGCGTCCAGCGGGTGCGCGTAGAACGTGGCGTCAAAGAACCTGTTCCCGCCAACGTGATCAAAGTGGCAGTGCGTGTTCACGACGATGTCAACATCCTTGACACTGAAACCGAACGCGTTCAGGTTGCCGGCAACATCAACGAAATTAGCTCCCGTGCCGGTATCGACGAGGATGTTCTTGTCTCCGAGGAGGAAGTACGAGTTCGAGTCATATCCCCGGCCGTAGAAGACGAACACGTCTTCTGAAACCCTTTCATGCATTCAGACCACGTTATCGCTCTTCAGCCGCTCCAGACTCTCGGCTGCGCGCTGCACGTGCGGCGGGAACCAAGCGTGGCCGCACTCAACGCACTCCCAACCACGCGTTAGGTGGCCTGAGAGGTAGAACTGCTTCTCCTCAGCGATGCCTTGGCACTTCGGGCACTGCGTCATACCTGAAATAAGGGTCGGGAGGGTATAAATAAGTGACGCATCAACGCAGCGCCAGGACCGAGAAAGCCAGTGCAAGCACGAGGAACACAGCCAAGGCAAGCGCGTCCCATGCTGGAGCGACTTGGATCGAGGAGTACACTGTATCAGGCACGCTGTTTGCGTCCAGCGGGTTGGAGCCAGCCCCGACCTCGTCGCCGTCCAAAAACCCGTCTCCGTCACTGTCGTTATTCAACGGGTTGGTGCCGTACACTTCCTCTTGAGATGTTGTCAGGCCATCAGCGTCCTGGTCCTGCGAAGGCGTGCCGACCACAGTGACGTTCAATGCGCGCTGGGTGCTGTTCGCGGAATTGGCAGCGACATCAGTGCACTGCACGAGCCAGTACCACATGCCGTCGTACAGGGATCTGGAGAACGTTTGGGTAACGCCATCGGGTGGGTTGGTTATAGAACCGTTGTATGTATCGTTGAGGAAGAGCACGCACGAAGTAACTGCGTGGGTATCAGTGACAGTGAACGAGAAGTCAACAGAACCATCCCAATCAACAGCATTATCAGCAGGCGACACCGGCGTCACAGAAGGAGCAGTGACGTCCACGGACAGAGCCTTCAGGAATGAATACCCGATGCCTTCCCCGTCGTAAGCGGCGCCCACAACAAGGAACTCGTCAACGAACAAGGAATTCGCGATTGTGTCCCAACTGCTTCCCTCCTGCCACCCCATGCTGTACTCAGAGGAGAACTCGTGATTTGTTATGTTAAACACGCGGATGAACGCATCTGCCGGCGACCAATACGTCCCGACAACAGACACCTCGTTCGTGGCATCGCTGTCGCAGTCAGACACGAAAACAGCTTCAAGGTCTGTCGATACAGCTGACTCCAGCCACGTCGTGTTATACTCGAGCAAGAGGTTCCCGTCAGTGACATTGAAGGCGTAGAGCATGGCGTTGTTGTCGGACCCGTCATTCGCAAAGCCCGTGACGACTATTTCGGCTTCAGCGTCGCCGTCAATGCTTCCGATGAAAGCTGCTGAAGCCTGCGTGTCTCCTTCTTCGAACACTTTCCAGTATGTGCTGTTCTCAACCACCAGCGCCCCGCCGGAGACGGATAGGATGTTGAGGTACGCATAATAATAATCACCGTCAGACGAGAAGCCCACAGTGACGACCTCGTTGGTGGCATCGCCGTCCACATCCCCGAAATACCCCCCTTCGCTATACGTCTCCTCAGCGTCTAGGTATTCCCAAGTCGTGTTGTACTCAGAAACCAGTCCTCCGTCAGTGACATTGAAGACGCGAAGGAACCCCGATGCAGCGAATGTTGCGTTCTCGCGGCTGCCGACCACCATGATCTCCTGGCCTCCATCAGCATCAAGATTCCCCACGGACACATGCATCGCCGCTGTGCTTCTGCCAGTCCACTCATCCCACGTCGCGTTGTACTCGGAAACCAGTTCACCGTCAGTGACATTGAAGATGCGCAGGAACGCCTGCCAGTCACCCATGCCCAGGCCCGTCGAATCTGTGTAGCCGGCAGCCACTATCTCGAGAGTCGAGTCGCCGTCCACATCGGCTACGTGGAGGCCATGACTTTCTATGTACGTCTCATGACCAGACGGATTCGCTGGATCGTACGGCTCCTGCCACGAGATGTTGCACTCGGAAACAAAGGCGTTGTCAGTGGAGTTGAACACGCGCAGGAACGCCAGGTAGCTCCCGCCGCCATCGTCAGCATAGCCCACCACCACGATTTCGTCGGTTGAGTCGCCGTCGACATCAGCAGGGTACACATCCGCTGAATAAGATTCCTTGCCACCCCCCTCCTGCCACGTGGTGTTATAGTCTGTGGCTATGCCAGCTGCCAACGCCGAGCTGACCAGGATAAGGAGAAGGAGAATGCGGTTCATGAACTAAGATAAGGAGCAGGGGTATAAATTAGTGACGGCGGGGCTCGGCAAGCCACACCCCCCGCACTATAAATAAAGCGGCGAGCATAAGCCTTGGCATGGTGGCGAATGTGCTTGACAGCAAGGACGAGATCATTGCCAAGATCCTCGAAGCGGGCATGACGCGCGAAGAACTCGAGGCAAGGATAAAAGAGAAGCAGGAAGAGTACGGCGGGCTGCTCACAGAAGCCGGCGCAGCATACAGCGTGGCAAAAGACATGGGCATCGACCTGGGATTGCCGGAAGAGCGCGTGGAAATCCTGAAGATAAACCAGCTGAAGAAGGGCTTGGACAACGTGAACATAGAGGGAGTGGTCACGACCATATTTCCTGTGCGGGAGTGGAGCAAGGCAGGGAAGAGTGGGAAGGTTTGCAACCTCATAATCAAGGACGAAACCGGCGAAATACGCCTGGTGCTGTGGAACAACGACTGCGGACTCGTAGAGTCCGGGAAAGTGCGGCGCGGGACAGTGGTCGAGGTGCAGAACGGCTACCTGAAGGAGGGGAACAACATGCTCGACCTGAACGTGGGCATGCGCGGCAGGGTTTTGGTGAAGAGCACGGCCCCTGTTGCAGAGAATCTCGTCACCCTGAACAAGCTGGAGGAGGGAGCGAACGACGTCTCTTTCTTCGCACGCGTCGTAAAGGCGTGGCCGGCGCGGGAGTTCACGACAGACCGCGGCCAGGGAAAGGTCAGGAACGTAGTCATCACTGACGGCACGCAGAAGACGCTGGCGCTCTGGAACGAGCATGCGGTCACAGAACTGAGCGTCGGTGACGTGATAAAAGTCGAGAACGCTTACGTGAAGAAGGACAATCAAGGCGAAGCCCAGCCGAACCTCGGGTGGCGCGGCCGGGTCGTGGCGCGGCCGGAAAACGCGCCGGAGCTCCCGGAAGTCGAGGTAGTGAGGAACGCGCTGTCAAACGCCAAAGCAGGCGAGGCAATCACTGCGAGAGCTTTCATAGTCAAGGCGTTCCCGCCGAGCATCATGGAAGTGTGCACGCAGTGCGGCCGAAGCAAGTGCGACCACGACGCAGCCAAGAAAAAATCGCTGATCCTCAACGCCGAAATCGATGACGGCACAGCAGTGCTGAGGACTGTTTTCTTCCGGGACCTGGCAGAGAAACTGGTGGGTTTCACAGGAGAGGATTACGACCAAGAATTATTCGACGAGGCGAAACTCCTCGGCACTGAACTGGTGATCGACGGGCGGGTGCAGCACAACGACGTCATGGACAGGGATGAGATCATCGTGAACTCGTACTCAGAATCGGACGTGACAAAAGAAATCGAAGTCCTCACAGCGTAGTATTTATTACACGCAAAGCATAATCCCTGTTCATGGTAGTGCAAAAACCCCCTCACCCGTTCATAAGCCCATTCAAGCGGCATCGCTCGCAGAAATTCGAGGACAGGAAACTGGAGTGGACAGTGCAAGCCCACCTGCTCGAAGGAAGACCTGCACACACAGCTCTGGAAGGCATGGACCTATCAAAAGTCAAGCAGGACCGCATCATCAGGAAAGCAATCAACGAGTTTGGGGAGGCATTGTCCTCGGTTCTCGGACCGAATTACGCCGGGGTGCGGGAATTATCTTATTACGGGGTCACGGACAAAGACGGCATCATGCACCTGCCGTACCTGCGGTTCTTTCAGAGGACGAGAAGCGAGGCACTGGATCGTCCGCTGAAAATACTGAAGAAGCACTTGCTCGAAATGCGCAAGAAGATGGAAAGCGGTGCGTACCCCGCAGGAACATGGCCGCTGAAGGAGTACAAGAGAATCCTGTAAGAACACAACTGAAGAGACGTGACGCAAAAGAATCGCTTCTGCATTTACCCGCTCCCCACGCAAAGATTCTGGGGAAAGGTCTCCCCTCCCCAAAGCAACGCCTCCAGTGGGGCCTTGCGCCCCACGCAGGGGTTAGGGGTGGAGGGGGAAGTGTCTTCCTCCCTTCCTCGGCAAGCCGCATGCCTCGGCTTATAAATAACGAAACACAGAAATTAGTTAGTGGTGAGCACATGACCAAAGAATTGAAAGACATTGAAGACCTGCCGGGCATCGGAGAAGTCACTGCCCAAAAACTGCGTGAAGGCGGGTTCAAGAGCCTGGAGAGCATCGCTGTCGCGAGCGCTGGCGAGATCATGGACGCCTCAGGCATAGGGGAAGCAACTGCGCAAAAAGCGATAAAGGCCGCTAGAGACAGCCTGAAAATGGGCTTCGAGACAGCTGAAGAGATACTGGAGCGCAGGCAGACCATCGGCAAGCTCACTACAGGATCCAAGGCATTGGACGACCTTATAGGCGGAGGCATCGAAACGCAGGCCATCACCGAAGCGTACGGCAGGTTCGGTTCGAGCAAGAGCCAGATCGCGTTCCAGCTCGCGATCAACGTCCAACTCCCACCAGAGCAAGGCGGGTTGGGTGGAGCGTGCCTGTTCATCGACACAGAGAACACGTTCAGGCCCGAGCGCGTCGTGCAGATCGCGAAGTCGAAGGGCTTGGACGAGCGCGAGGTGCTGAAGAACATTTTCGTGGCACGAGCAGTGAACGCAGACCACCAAATGCTGCTCGTCGACAAGGCGAACGAGATGATCGAGGAGAAGAACATCAAACTCATAATCGTTGACTCGCTGACATCCAAGTTCCGGTCCGAGTTCGTGGGCCGCGGCACACTGGCGGACAGGCAGCAGCGCCTGAACAGGCACATGCACGCCTTGCAGAAGTGGGCGGAGATGTACAACGCCGCAGTGTACGTGACGAACCAGGTCATGGCCAATCCTGGACTATTGTTCGGAGACCCCACAACGCCCATCGGCGGGAACATAGTCGGCCACCACAGCACGACGCGCCTGTACCTAAGGAAGAGCAAGGACGACAAGCGCATCGCCAAGCTCGTGGACTCCCCGTTCATGGCCGACGGCGAGTGCGTGTACCGCATCACTGACAAGGGCGTAGAGGACGCGTAATGCTCGTCAATGAAGTCAAGAGCAAGAGCGTTCTAACAAAAACAAACCTTCCCGAAAGCGATTACTGCATCAACCCGTACACGGGCTGCCAGCACGCTTGCATCTATTGCTACGCAGACTTCATGAAGAGGTACTCCAAGCACGAAGAGTCATGGGGATCCTTCGTCGATGTGAAGGTTAATGCGCCGGAAGTGCTGAGGAAGCAATTGCGGCGCGCGAAGAGAGGGAGTGTGATCCTCAGCAGCGTGACCGATCCGTACCAGCCACTGGAAAAGAAGTACGGGATAACAAGGCAGTGCCTGGAAGCGCTCTTGGAAAAGCAGTTCCCCACGAGCATTCTCACGAAGTCTGCATTGGTCACTCGAGACACGGACTTGTTCCGAAAATTCGAGGATGTTTCTGTCGGCGTTTCCGTGAACTCCCTGGACAGGGAGTGGCAGAAGAAGATAGAGCCATTCGCCTCCCCGCCAGAAGAGCGCGTCAACGCACTTCAGACGATCCATGATGCGGGCGTTCCGACGTACGCATTCGTGTCCCCATTCTTCCCGCGCATCACGCCACTGGAAGATCTGGCAGAGGCATTGCATTTCGCGGATGATTTCTGGGTCGAGGCGTACAACCCTCGCTGGCATTGGGATGAAGTGATGAGCGCGATTCCTGCGGGGCTCGCGGAAGAGTACGAACGGATCTTCTCCGGGAAGGCAACGTACTTCGACGACGTCAGGAGAGAGCTTCATCGATTGCGTCCTGACGCCAAACTGTTCCTGCACGGGGCGAGGCGATGAAGACAGGGCAGGCAACGCTTTCACTGCATTCAGGCCACTGCCCGAAATGGCTGTTCCAGCGCATGGTGCCGCTCGCCAAAGGCATTTCCGAAGCAGTCATAAGCGAGCACGGCACACGGGAACTGCTGGCGAGACTCGCAGACCCGTACTTTTTCCAGTCGCTGGCATGCGTCATGGGGTTCGACTGGCATTCATCAGGAACAACGACGACCGCATGCGGGGCGCTGAAAGAAGCGCTGAGACCAGAACTCGGTGTGGTCGCTTGCGGTGGGAAGGGCAAGGCCAGCAAGAAAACGCTGGAAGAGATAAACGCACTGCCGTTCGACATGCCCCAGGATCGAGTTGAAGCGCTGGAATACGCCTCAAGAATGTCTGCGAAAGTCGACAATAACTGTATCCAGGACGGGTACCAATTGTACCACCACTCCTTTTTTGTGGACGAGCGTGGCGACTGGTGCGTGGTGCAGCAAGGCATGTCGCCCGGCATCGCTTCGCCGGACAGGTTCGGGTGCACGGGCGGCACTGCGCGTAGGTACCACTGGCTCTCAGAAAATGTCAAGAGCTTCGTGGAAGACCCGCAGCTCGTCGCGTGCGACGCAGTGAAGGCGGGCGTGCTGAACATGACTGCGGAAGGCAGTGCCGGCGCGAGAAAAACGAGCGTCGACCTGGTGAACGACAACCCACAGCACATAAAGAAGTACTTCTCGCAGCAGAAGACGTTAAGCGACTTCACGGCGTTGTCGATGCCAATGCACCACGAAGTGCTTGCTTCTGACTTGAGCCAGTCATCGTGGAAGGCGCTGCAGAACGCGTACGAACTGCAGCCGCAGAATTACGAAGAGCTCGTGTCGCTGCGCGGAGTCGGAGCGAAGGGCTTGCGGGCGCTCGCGCTCGTCTCTGACCTGGTGTACGGAGA
>JAFGGZ010000032.1 GCA_016939415.1 Candidatus Iainarchaeum sp.
CTGCCCGGAGTGGAGGCCCTGGCAGTCGCCCCGATCTCCCCGCACAATACCCGGCTCCGCCCGATTGTTGTCCCTGCGCAGAGCGCAGTGCAACTCCGCTTCAAAGGCACTCACCCAGCGCTATCGCTGGATGGGAGGGACAAGCAACCCCTACCAGCAGGAGGGGTGTTAGAGGCAAAGGTCTCGAAAAAGAAGGCGAGGCTCGTGCAACTGGAATCCACGAAGTACCTGGAAAAGCTCGCGCGTTTCTTGGGCTGAGGGATTAACGCGTCCTGCCCAGCAGGCTGCGCCTCGCAGGCAGGGTTCGCGAAGCCACAGTGGCCTCTTCCTCTGAAGCAGCCACTCTCTTCCCCCTGCCAACGATGACGATGTCGCCGACACTCAGCACATTCTTGTATAGCACGCTCTTTTCCCTGAGGATCTCCTTTGCCTTGTCCTTCGAGATGCTGCGCAGCGGCTCGGTTGTCAGGCGCACGATCTTGCCCGTTTCGAGATTTAGGATTACGTCGTTCACCTTGCCGATGTACTTGGCGTCATCGAAGTTGTAAATGTCAATACCGTACAGCTCTGAGATGTGCATTGTTTCACCCTTACGAAAGCTTTAAGAGCAGCGGGAAAGTATAATCCACACCGATATTTAAAGCTTTGCTTCGTGGTTTTCGCATGAAAAACAGCGCAATCGACATCAAACTCCCAGGCAAGCACGTGCGGCTCGTTGGCACAGGCCACGTCTTCAAAAAATCAGTGAGCGAGGTTAAGAAGCAAGCCGACGACTTCAAGCCGGATGTGATAGCAGTGGAGCTCGACGAGACCCGGCTGCGCCGCGTTGCATCGAACAAAAAACCGAGCGCGAAACAGATTCTGGCATCCAAGAACAAGACCGCCGCCATCATCTACCTGCTCTTCTTCCTTGTCCAGGAACGCGCCAGCAAAACCATGAAAACGCCCGCAGGCAGCGACATGAAGAGCGCCCTGCGCCTCGCAGCCGAGCTCGGCATCCCCTGCGCGCTCATAGATAGGGACATACGCACTACCATGAACCGCGCGCTCGCGCACCTCACGACAAGAGAAAAGCTGAACCTCTTGAAAGGCATACTGGCGGGCCTGTTCGGCGCAGGATCCGAGCAAGACCTGGAAGCGGTTTTCGAGCTGAGGGGTGAACTCATGAAAGAGTTCAGGCAGCAATTCCCCACAATGTACCGCGCGCTCGTCACAGAACGAGACGCATACATGGCCCGCGCCATACGCTCCCTCCCGCACAAGCGAGTGCTGGCAGTGGTGGGCGCCGGCCACATACCTGGAATATCAAGAAGGCTACGCAAAACAACGCGTCAACTTACGTAAGCTTACGCTTTTGACGTGTCAGCTTACATAAAGAGACAAGAGTTGACACGTCAGCTTACGCGTCAGCCGGTCTGGAAACAAGCTTATACTTTGTCTGCCGGCCTTGTTTGATGGAACGCACATAACCAGCATCCTTAAGCTCTTTAATGCGTTCCCAGAGATACTGCCTCGTAAATCCAATGCGTTTCGTCAGCTCTATCGTGCTGAGTGGCTCTGCTTCCAAGGCGTCGATAAGCTGTTTGTGGGCAGCCAAGAGCTCAAGCCCTGTTTCCACATGCGTCAATTGCGTCAACTCATGTGTCAACTCATTCGTCGTCTGACCGATCTGACGCGTCAACTGACGCTTTAATTCGCCCAATAAATCGATTTTCTGGTCAATTGAAGTGACAGAATCCAGTATTTTATCGTCCTTCATGACTTCTTCGCTCATAATGGCCTTCAATTCATCTATGTCGTATTTAGTAGCCACCTTTACGTCTATGTTATCTATTTTGTGGCTCATTGACCGGTAGGTTTCTTCGAGCTTGGAGATCCTGTCCTGGATAGTGAGGAGGGGGTGCTCGACCGTAGGACTGTATACCTGCTCCTCTGGACGTCCGCCGCGGGTCAGAGACACGGTTTTTACGTTCCCGTAATTATTCTCGTTGTATTCTACGGTTTCATTGCTCTCTAGATGCTTTTTTGAGCTTTTTCCTTCTTTTGAGAGCTGTTTTCTGAGCCAATTCCCGATGCCCATAGCGTGACTTATGGGTATTCTTCTATAAATTCCTTTGCTTTTCGAGTTGACGTGTCAACTGACGTGTCAGATGCGTCAACTGACGCGTCGTCTCCGCGTGCGTAGCAGGTCGTGGTTGGGATTTGCGTGCGCAGGAGAAGGCAAATCAATCGTCTGAACAGTGTTCAAACAAATCTATTCCTCCCTCTCCTCGTTTTTGCAATAGTTCTCTCACTTCTTACTGCACTTCTCTTGTACTCTCACTTTGTAGTTTTGTCAGTGCTTTTGTTTTGTTTCTTGCGCGTTTTCCCTCACTTTCTGCGTTCGCTTGCTGGTGCGGGTGTTCATCTGCCGGGATTTCTCTCTTTCGTGCTTTTCGCGCCGCTTTCCTCACTTCTGGCTTTTTTTGTGGCTGCTTCCCTAGATCCTACACGCACTTTTCGGCTTTCTGCGCGTGTTTTCTCACTTCTCTCTTTTTTGCGTTGTTCTGATGCCTTCTTGCATTGCTTTTTCCTTTGGGGTGCGTGCTGTTTCTCACTTTTTCTCCCAGCTGGCGCAGCTGACTTTGAACCCTCACTTTTCCTCAACCCTCAATGCATGTGCAAAATATACTTTGGTGAGTATTGTTTGTATAAGATTCTTTTCACAATAGGTTTTTGATAGTATACTATCCAACAAATCGTTAAGCTTATATTCTACTGAACATATACATTCGGCTAGGGTAATGCTCATGGATTCGAGTTTCTTTTTACGGGAGAAGCCGGTCAGGGTTTTAATAGCCTTGTCTGACAAATCTAGGTCGTGGTATGCTCATTTGCTTTCGAAAGAGGTTGATGTGACTTACGCTCATCTTATCAATGTTTTGGATGCGCTTTCTGTCGCGGGGTTGGTTTCTTTTGAGCGTGAGGGCCGCATAAAGCTTGTGAGGATTACTGATGACGGTTTGGAGCTTGCTAAGGACTTTGAAACTGTTGTTAGGCGCTTGTCAAAGCTTTCCAAGTCTGGGAAATAGTCTTTGTCTTTTGCCCAAACGTTTTGGGTTTTTTATATGCCGAGGGCGATGACGGTCATGAGGAGGAGTTCTTCCTCTTCTTCGAGCATGTCCTGGTAGTGGCCACTGAGGCCTTTGCCGATGCTGGATAGTATGGGGACGTAAACGCCGAGGGGGGCGATTTTCCCTATTTCTTTGTTGTCTTTCAGTATTTTGAATTCTTGCTGGAGGATGGTTTCGTGTTCGTGTATGTCGAATAGTTTTTTGGCTTTGCGGTATACGTCGAAGTGGCTCATGATGCCGAGGCGTTCTTTGATTGAGCCGATGTACTCCCCGTTTTTGTAGATTTTTGCTGTGCGGACGATGAGGCCGGAGCGGATTATTGAGTATTTTGCGTTGAACCACTTGACTTCAAGTATGTCTTTGTAGAACGGCCTGTTGATTGAGATTAGGTCTGTTTGTTTTTTCCTGCGCACTCTCAGCTGTGCACCGGTCAGTCCAGAGAGTAGCTCGAATTCGACCATGCGTTATGCAACTCGGTTTCGGTATTTATTGCTTGCGTTCTGTTTGCCAGCGTTTGATGAAGCTGTTCCAGATGTCCGTCATTTCCCTGCACCGGTTGCCGAATTGTTCGCTGAGCATCCACTCGCCTTCGCGCTTGGTTATCATGCCGGCGTCGCGGAGTTTGTTGAGCATGGTGTAGTACTCTTGGTGTGTGCATGAGAGGCTGCGTTGGGTTTCTGCCCAGTCCTTGTCGGGGATGCGTTTTTTTTCTATGATGGTGTAGATGAAGGCTTCTGCTTTTTTCGCGAGTTCGGGTTTGCGGAAGTACAGCCCCTCCAGGATTGTTCTCAAGTCCGGTATCCGCTCTCTGGCGCGCATCTTGATGGTGGTTTCGTATTTCGTCATTGGGGGGTCACCTGATTGTTTCTTTGGGTCGGACCGCACGCTTCCTCGTGTTCTGGATTCTTCGCGCGAGTTCTGCGGTGGGTTGCAGTTCGTTGATTTGTGTTTCCAGTTCTCTACAGAGTGATTGCAGTTCCTGGATTCGCTGCAGGTTATCCCTTTCGGGCGTCATGCTCTTGAGCGATCCCACCACCCTCAGGCGCAGCCGCTCCAAATCCCTGTGCAGCTCTCCTGCCCTCAACACGTTTTCCATGTCTGTTGCATTGGGGTCTGGGGTGTGTTTGTCTGCTATCCTGCCGAGCTCGATTCCGAGTTCGTCGAGTTCGTCCATGGCTCCGCCGTTTAGCGGGGGTCTCTTTCCCAGTCGTTTCCCACCCCCTCCCATTTCCTCTCAAGCAGGTCAAGTTTCAGTATGGTCGACGCGTTGCTCTTCTCTGTTGATAGGAACCGATGCGCTTCGTTTACCAGCGATTTGTTCGCGCCCGCGTTCTCCAAGGCTCGTACTATTTCTTTTATGCGACCAAGGTGCGCTTCGTGCTGTCCGATTATTCCCATGCCTTCACCAGCTGTGTTTTTGGTTGTTGTTCTTTGGGTGCGGCAGGCAATATAATTGTTATAGTTGATGTCCAACCGGGTCGTTTGGTTGTTTTCCAGCAACCACTCCCGGGTTTGCTTCTTATCTTAATGCTGGGTTTGTCGGCTCCCCGAAGCTTGTTTGCGCAGGAAATGCATTGAGGATTGAGCATCCCCGCCGTCTATTATTACTTGATGCCTTAATGCCTCGCGTAATTTTATAAACTCTGCGTCCGTAAGTATGTTTGCATGCCACAAGAGAAGAAAGCGTCGAAGGGCCGGTTCTCGTTTTTAGGCGCGCCTTTGCGCAGCGGGGAGAACATTGCGTTCATCAAGGCGGGCGGCTACAAGTCGGTTTACGGCGTTGGCCCGGTGGTTAAGCTGTTGCCCCCCAAATCAGAGCGCCAGCGGTTGCGTGCCGGTGGGCGGAGGGTCGATTTGGTTCCCAGCATTCTCATGAATCGCGTCATCAAGGTGTTTGATCGGGGCGAGGAGGCCATGGCTCGCTCTGTTGACAAAGAAGAGCTCAAGAGAGAGCAGCACTTACTTGCGCGTTTGAGGGACCTTGTGCCGATGCCCCGCACGCTTGCCAGGGTTTTCCCAGAGGAGCATGGGGATCCGCGTCATGGCCGCGTTGACATTGATGAGTATGCTGGAGTGGATTATGAGGCGAGGTACCGCACGCTCGCTGACATGAAGCAGCCGAAGTTCATGAAGGATCTTGAGGAGATCGTGGAGATGGCTTTGCGGGCCAAGGCATCGGCCGGCGTTGTTATCGACATATCGAAGCTCGATAACTTTTGTGATGGTGTGTGTCTCAACGAGGTGAGGAAGGGTCACAGCGTTGAATTCGTTCCTTCTCCTGAGAAGAAGATTTACGTGGACAAGGACACTGCCCAGATGAGCTTTACCACGCGTTCTCCACGCCCTTATGAGAATGCGAACCAGCAGCTGGCTTCTTACCTGGGTCATTTGGTGGGCACGATTCTGGAGAAGGAGGCCAAGGAGGCAAAGAGCCGCACTATCTCCCGCGGTGCCGAGCGGTTGGTTGTGAAGAAGCTTCACGCATTCTTCCCCACTGAAGCCAAGGAGCTGGAGAGGCAATTCAAGCGCGTGCTTGACGACTACAAGGAAGAGCATAAGTAGTGCTACCGCACGTTTTTTAAACCCGCTTTACCCATTATCTACCGGTGATTCCATATGTTTTTCGCAGTGTCGGCCGCAAAACCCCGCGGAGGCGGTGAAAGGCCCCTGAGCCGCAGACGGATTGAGGAGGCAGTCCGCAGCAGTCCAGAAGCGCGGTTGGCGCGGCGCCGTGCTTACCTTAATGTGCAAGTGGATTCACTGAATGATCACATAAACCAACTCTTGGTCTTGCAAGAGCCTCCCAAAGCAGAAACCCTTGAAGAGCGAACACATCGGGAGGCGATATTCAAAGCGCATGCTGAACAGGTTCTCAGCCCGTTCGATCAGGCAAAGAGTTCGCTCGAGAGGATGAATGATCACCTTGCAGGCCAGGGGACCGCAGTGCCCGTCCACATCACAGCCGAAGTCCGATCCGCGGGAAAAGCGATAGCTGAAGCAGAGGCGTACCTGACGCGCTTGAGAAGCGAGAACCCGGAGCTTTTCAACTACATTTTGCGCCAGCGCAGGGGTCTGTGACGGCGCTTCCATGCCGCGGCCTGGCATCCACAAGCTCGTCGCGCGTCACGCAGAGCTCAGCGAACGCCTTCACCAAGAGATTCTCCAGAGTTTCGAGGAAGGCGGCCTCACGGGCGATCGGTACAAGCCATTCCAAAGCCTTAGGGAAGAGCACAACAGCGTGATGAACTCTATCATGCAGCAGCTGAAGAAGTCGATTCCCAAGAAAAGTCTTTCCAGCGCCATCCCCCTGCTTTCATTGCTGGAGATGGAGCACGCGAACAGTCTCTCGCTTGTCGATGAGGTGCTGAACAATAACATGGATTGCGAGACCTACGACCGCGAGCACGCGAAGCGATCAGAGATCCTGGGCAGAGTGCTTTCCACTCTGCTCGAAGAAGCCGGCTGCAAGAAGCAAGGCCGGAAGTTCGGTGGCATTGGGTATTCCTAGACCACGCGCAGCGTCGCCTTGCACTCTTCTTTTTTCTGCGATTTGTCGAAGCGCTCGTCGTGCTCCCTGACAACCACGCTCATGTCGTACATGCCCGGCTGTATGCGGCGCTTTCCGAACACTGTGAATACCGCGTCTTTGGCCCGGTTCGGCTCTACATTTGCTATGCGCACGCGCTTCTCCTTCATGACGAACGCCGCGTCGAAACCGAGTTCTGAAGGCAGTTTCAGCGTCACTGAATAGTTCTTGTTTATCGCGCTCTTGTTCCTCACTTCCACGTGCATGACTACGGGTTGGTTCTCTGCCGCCATCATGCGAATCGGCGTGAAAGAGGTCCTGACTTGCATTGTGTCGAATTCCTCTGGCATTTGATAGCACCTCGCTAACAGCAACCTTATTATGAATGCATTCCATTAAATAGTTTTATGATTCCAGAGTCCGAACTCATCGACGGGACGTACGTGCTGAGGGACATGCGCCTCACGAACGAGGTCCGCCTCACGAAGCAGAGCCTGCTGCGCTGGCTCGCTCTCGCTCTGGGTCTGCTGAGCCCCGAAGAGTCGCGCATGGGTTTCGTGCCTGTCATGGATGCGTTCCTGTCCTTCCAGCTCGCTGAGTCCCGCAGCCCCACTGTAAAGGATCTCGCCGAGCGCAGCCAGCAGCCGGAAAAGGCAGTGCGCTACCACATGAACCGCCTTGTATCCACGGGCCTGGTGCGCTGCGACAAGCGCAGGTACTGCTTTGTCCGCGACTCAGCCAGCGATGCCCTGAACCTGCCCAAAGCCTTCAGGGAGCACTACTCTGACAGGCTCGTGAAAAGCGCTTCAACAGTAGAGTCTGCGTTGTCCGAGCTGCAGCGCGCTTACTCGTCAAGGAGCAACCAAGGCTAAATGCACGCAACAACCCCCGGAAACACCGCTTATGAACGCCGAGCAAAACGCGCTGGGTTTGGTTACAGACTAACTTATCCCTACCAGAAAACGAATAAATCGATATTAAAAAAGCAAAAGACAATTATGAGTCCATTATATTAAGCTAATCCTTTTCGGAGCTCATTTTGCTCGTTAACGCTATTCTCTCTGAAAAGTATGTGCAACAACATCTATTGTCTATTGTATCATTACAATGATATACTATGACAAATATACAACTCAAAAACATCAATTTACCATATATTTTCTGGAATGCATTTTTAAAATCCTTTGCTCACTATCCCCCTCCCTCCGAGCAGCAGTGGAATGGGCATCAATAGCCTGTGCTGCTTGTTCCGCGCGTGTTTTTTGTTTCGTGTTCTTGTTGGCTGTCCTCAGTCCTCTGTTCAGGCTGCGGGTTTTTCCACACCAGCACGCTTGTATGATTTTTGCACAATTTTAGGGGTGTTGGTTTCACCCCCCGGAACTCTAGCTAATCTCACGGAAACATCGTACGGCTGCGGATTGGTGGTTTCAGCATCGCTTCGATTTCGTCCCTGCGTGGGTGATGCGTTAGTCTTTTGTGTATGTCTTCGTAGTGAACGCCGGGGTACCACTTCATCATGGCGTCTGTGATACCGATGAGCGAGCGTTTTGTCGGAGCGGCTCTGCTTGCGCGCTCGAATAGGGCCGCGTCTATGAATTCGTCCAACCGGTCCCGGCCGATATACTTGTTGATGTATATGTTTATCGTGGTTTGTGATATTCCCCGGTAACCCACTTGTCTCCGCAGCGCTTTTACGACCTCGGCTGGGACGACATGCATCTTAGAGAGTAGCTGTAAGTCGGTTTCCATTTCTATGAGGTCGATTGCGGTGGTTTGTGTGCGCGGCCGCTCTGGCGCGAGAATGTCTTCAATGTCTGCTTTGTATATGCGCGTGTTGTGCTCGTCTTGGATTGCGCTTATTATGTCTGCAGTGCTCTTTCCGCGTTTGTGCATCTCAAGCACGCTGCCGATCACTTTTTTGCCGTAAATCAGCCCGACTCTCTTTTCTGCGTTCGGGTTCGTGTTCATCGCCTCTGCCGTATCCTTGCTTCTACAAGGGTTTGGTGCAGTGATTCGAGGGATCTTTTCATGGCGTCCTGTTTCGCTTTCAGTCCGGGCGCCAGGCTTTTCGGGAATGCGAGGCCTTCCATTGAGTAGTACGTGTCTTCCATTCGCTTGAACAGCTTTTCTGCTGCGGCGTAATCGTCTTCCTTCAGTAGGTCCATGCAAACGCGCTTCGCCTCGCCTATGGCATCCAGCGCGCCGAGTATGTACGCGTCTGCGGGCACACAGAGTTCTGGCAGGTCCTTGTTTTTCTTGAAGGCGATGAGCATCTCCAGTTCAACGTACTCCTGGTACGGTGTCGCGAGCAGGCTTCTCAGCCCGGGCCGCTTTTTGGCTTCGGCTTCCAGGCGATGCAGGTCTTTCCTTATCCTCTCAAGGCGTTTTTTTGCAGCGGCTTCATCGTGCACGTGCATTTCGCGTATGGCTTTGGCGCACTCTATGACAATGCCTCTGCTTGTGGGCATCCACTTCTCGCGCTCTGCTTGCAGTGTCAAAAGCTCTTTTTCTGCTTTCTTGATGTTCACTTTCCTTCCCCCGCTGCCTTGTTCAGTGCCTTCAGCATCTTGCTGACATCGATGCCGTGCGCTGCGCAGCCCTGCTCCAGGTTTTCGAATCTTGCTGCGGCGCAGCCGATGCAGTGCAGCCCGAACTCCTGGAACACGCTGATTGTCTGAGGCCACTTGCTCACTATCTCCATTATCGGCATGTCCTTGGTTATCTTCATTTTAACCACTCAATGTGTTTTCTCCAGCGCCCCTTAAAAACATTTCTGCACATAATCCGGGCGTGACCGATTTTTCCAGTATTCACGAGCCTGTGCGAGCGCTCGCACTCCAGCGCTTCAAAGAAGAGACGCCGACGCAGTCGGCAGCCTTCCCGTCGATACTCAGCGGAAGGCACACGCTCGTCATCGCTCCGACCGGCACGGGCAAGATGGAGGCAGCGTTATTGCCTTTGCTGAGTAAGCTCTCTTCTGGCGAGTACAAGCCAATCACCGTCTTGTACATCACGCCGCTGAAGGCGCTTAACAGGGACATGCTTTCTCGTATTGAGTGGTGGTGCCGGCACCTTGGCATATCCTTGTCAGTGCGTCACGGCGACACTCCGCAGTCCGAGCGCGCCAAGCAGACGAAGAACCCTCCGTCGATCATGATAACGACGCCCGAGACATTGAATTCCTTGCTGACTGCTAGGATTCTCGGCCAGCACCTCAAGAACGTGAAGTACGTTGTCGTCGATGAGGTGCACGAGCTTGTGGAGTCGAAGCGCGGCACTCAACTATCCCTCGCTTTGGAGCGCTTGGTGGAGAAGGCCGGCGAGTTCCAGCGCATCGGCCTCAGCGCCACTGTCGGTGACGCGGCGTTGACCGCGCGGTTCCTTGCAGGGAAGCGCTCTTGCTCTATCGCTCGCGCGGATGTGGAGCGCGGCTTGAAGCTTTCTGTTGAGTGCCCGGCCTACGCGCGGCCCGATGTTAAGCTCTCAAAGTCGCTGCGCATGCGGCCCTCGACAGTAGCGCGTTTGCGCAGGCTGCACGAGCTTGTTGAGGCGCATGGCAGCGTGCTGACGTTCGTGAACACGCGCAGCATGGCAGAGCTGCTTTCGTCCAGGTATGCGGCGTGGGACGTGAAGAACAAGGTCCGCGTGCATCACGGATCGCTTTCCAAGGAGGTGCGCGTTGTTGCTGAGGAGGAGTTCAAGGACGGCCACGTGAAGGGCTTGTTCGCGACGAGTTCTCTGGAGCTTGGCATAGACATCGGCCGCGTGGACCTTGTTGTCCAGTACATGTCCCCGCGCCAGGTGTGCAGGCTCGTGCAGCGCGCGGGCAGGTCCGGCCACAGCATGGCCAAGGCACCGGAAGGCGTTATTCTCGCTCAGGACGCAGAGGATGCTTTGGAGTCTGCGGTGATCGCCCGCCGCGCGTTGGCTGGGGATCTGGAGCCCGTGCGCATCCACGAGATGTCTCTTGACGTGCTTGCCCACCAGCTTGTTGGATTGAGTTTGGAGTACGGCCGAGTGAATGTCTCGGATGCTGTCCGCATCTTTTCGAGGGCGTTCCCGTACCAGTCCTTGTCAAAGAGCGTGGTTTCGTCCGTGCTCGAGCAACTGGCTTCAGAGCGGTTCGTGTTCGTGGATGGCGCGTCGTACAAGGCGCGCAATGCTTTCAAGTACTATTTCTCGAATCTCAGCACGATCCCTGACGAGCAGCGGTTCTTTGTCCATGATGTCGTCAGCCAGAAGAATGTGGCCTCGCTGGATGAGGCGTTTGTCGCAGAGCATCTGTATGCCGGCCAGGTGTTCATCACGAAGGGCGTGCCTTGGCGCGTCCTTGACGTGGGCGAGAGGGAGGTTGTCGTGGAGCCGGCTTCTGACATCACTGCGGCTGTGCCGGATTGGGCGGGCGAGGAGATTCCCGTTCCTTTCGAAGTGGCTCAGGAGGTGGGGGCGCTGCGCCGCGCTGCAGCACGGTCTGTCAAGGCGTTGGATGCGTATCCCTTGTCTGCTGACGCGCGCGGGACAGTAATTTCTTCTGTGCGGGAGCAGAAGAAGAGCTGTTTCGTTCCTGACGACAAGCACGTGTTTCTGGAAGGATTCAACGACGTACTGGTTTTGCACACACATGCTGGTACGCTCGTGAACGAGACGCTTGGCAAGGTGTTGTCGTCCCTACTCACTTCGTTTACGGGTGGCGCAATCTCTTCGCGTGTTGATGCGTACCGCATCGTGTTCGAGTTCCAGACGGGTCCGAGGCCGGACCTGATTGAGCATTACCTGCGTTCTTTGGATGCTGATTCCATTCGCGGCATCCTTGTGTCTTCCTTGTCGCGGTCTTCTTTGTTCAAGTGGAAGTTCATTCACGTCGCGAAGCGGTTCGGCTTGCTTTCGAAGGACGCGGACTATTCCCGCATCAGCCTGCGGCGCCTTATAGGAGCGGTTGTTGATTCTCCTGTCGCTGACGAGGCGATGAAAGAGCTTTTCGTGGAGAAGTTTGACGTGGATAACGCGAAGCTGTTCTTGAATCGTTTGCAGTCCGGGAGCACGTCGTTCTCGTTCGTCAGTACCGCGTCGCCGTCTGAGTTCGCTTCTTTTGCCAGAAAGGCTTCGGACATATTCCTGCCGGAGCGTGCTCACGCCGAAATCATGGAGATGGTGAGGGCGCGCATCTTGGACAAGCGCGTTGGCTTCAAGTGCTTGAATTGCGGGCATGTGTGGTACGAGGTCGTTGCATCGCTTGCTGATGAGCCCAGGTGTGCGGAGTGCGGAGCGAAGCTCGTTACCCTGCTAGGCCAGAAGGATGGCGAGCGTGTGGCGCAGCTCATCAATGCGTATGGCCGTAGGGCTGTCATTGCTCTTCAGGCGCATGGCGTTGGCCCGGAGTTCGCTGCTCGCTTGCTGAAGCGGTTGCGGAAGAGCGAGGACGAGCTGATTAACGACTTGGTTGAGGCCGAGCGCACGTTCGCGCGAACGAAGCGTTACTGGAGCTGAATGCTTTTATACCCCGGGCGGCTAATGGTTTGCCGTGTTGGATGAGGAAATGGTGGAGAGCGTTGTGCTCGGCCTGAAGCAGGGCATCACTTTCGAGAAGCTGCGTGCCGGTCTTGCTCCTCTGGGTTACTCGGGCGCTGAGATAGACGAGATCATGTCCGAGGCGTTGAAGCGTTTCGGGAAAGCGCCGCTAGCGCGCCTGCCGCCAGCTGAGCGCGCTTTGGAGGAGCCGACTCGGCCCGTGGAGCGGCCGCCGGTTCCGTCGCCCGAGGTCTATGCGCCTGCCCGTGAAGTGCGTGCCGCACAGTTATTGCCTGTGCGCAGCGCTCCGATGGATGAGTTCCGTGAAGGTGGGAAGGATTCTCCGTTGTTGCTGGCGATCGTCGTCGCGATGTTTTTGGTGATTGTCACGCTCGTCGTCGTGCTTGTTTCCCGGTTCGTGTGAGTTTTTTTTGGGGTTTGCGCGGTCTTCCAGCAATCTGTCATGCAGTGGTTTTACTGGCTGTTCGTGATTATATCCCGGAATAGTTCTGTTGGGTGTTGTTGTTTTGCTCCCCGGAATGTGCGCACCTCTATTTCCCGATTCGCGTGCTTGCATCATTCGCGCGCGGCCGGCGCTTACCTCAGCCTGATGCTATCCAGGTTTCTGGGCACGTTAGTCTCGACTTTGAACTGGTAGCTCAGTGCCCTGCCGAGGTTCAAGCAGCTCTTCTCGTCGCCATGCACGAGTATCGCCCTGTCCGGCTTTGGTGCCAGCTTCTTGTAGAATCCGAGGAGCTGGTTCCTATCAGAGTGTCCTGAGTATCCTTCAATCGTTTCTATGTGCATGTTCACAGTGAGGCCGACTGTCCTGCCGTCCATATGCATGGGGAGGGTCTTGCCTTTCTCGTGGCGCAGCCCCAGGTTCTGTATCTTCTTTCCGAGGGAGCCTTCGCCTTGGTACCCGATGAACACCATGCTGTTCCTCGGGTCTTCGCATAGGTTCTTGAAGTATTCCACGCTCGGGCCGCCGGTGAGCATGCCGGATGGAGCGATGAACACGCTCCCCTTCTCCTCAAAGATTTCGCGGCGCTTTGTCTTGTCGACTTCTATGAATATGTCCGAGTCGAGGGGGGAGGAGTTGTGCAGCACGCGTTTCTTCACGTTCCTGCGAAGGAACTCAGGGTAAGCGGTGTGTATCGCTGACACTTCGCGTATCATACCGTCTATGTACACCGGGATGTCCCAGCCCTGGTGCTTTGCGTACTCTTCTATGACCAGCATGATCTCCTGGGAGCGTCCGACTGCGAATGCTGGGATGAGCACGCTGCCGCCGCGCCTCGCTGTTTCCTTTATCGTTGTTATGAGTCTCTTGTCGGCGACGTATCTTGGGGGCTGGATGTCTTGCGGCCCTCCGTACGTGCTTTCCATGATGAGGGTTTCGATGCGCGGGTAGCGCGTGTGCACCATGTCGAAGAGTTTTGTGTATCCAAACTTGAAGTCTGCTGTGTACAGCAGGTTGTGTGCACCCTGGCCGATGTGCAGGTGGGCGGATGAGGATCCGAGGATGTGTCCCGCGTTGTGGAGCGTGAGTCTCATGTCCGGTGATATGTCTGTTACTTCGCCGTACTCCCGGGTGATAACGTATTTCACCATGTTCTTGATGTCTTTCTGTCCGTACGGCGGCTTCTTGCCTTCCTTCATGGCGACGTCCACGTAGTCGAGTGCGAGCAGCGTCATTATGTCGCGTGTTGGCGCGGTGCAGTATGTCGGGCCGTTGAACCCGTACTTGTACAGGTACGGGAGGAACCCGGAGTGGTCCAGGTGGGCGTGGCTGATGATGACTGCGTCCAGTTCGTCGAGCGGGAAGGTGAGCGAGTCCAGCAAGGGGTACGGTGTTTGGTTGGATGCGACGTTTACGCCGCAGTCTATCATGACCTTTGATTCGGGGGTTTCAAGGAGGAAGCATGACCTTCCGACTTCTCTTGCGCCGCCGAGCGGGGTCAGTCTCACCCAGTCTGTCTTCTTGGTTTGCTCCCGGTATATGCGCGTGCCTATCTCTTTCTGGATTTTGGCGCGTTCTTTGCTTTCTTTGAGCAGCGTGTACCTTATGCCTTTCATCACTGGTGAGGGCATGGTGGGTACGCGGAGGATGCGCGGGTACCATCCTGTCATGAGTGTGATCGCTTTCAAAGTCTGTCCGTGCTTGCCTATCACGACGCCGGGCTTCCTGGCTTCGATCACGACTTCGTTGGCTTCCGGGTCGAAGCTTATGTCATTGATGCCGGCGTTTTCCGGGATGAGTTCTTCGATGCTTTTTTTCGCGGTTTCGGGGTCTGTGAGCATGGATGAGTCGCTGCGGATGTGCACGCGCTTCTTGAGCTCGCCTGCGAGTGTTTTCACTAGGCCCTCGCTTTCCAGGAAGAGGTTCATGTTTTTCGTGTATATGACGACCTCGCTGGTCTGAAGCCCTACTTTTGTGACCAGGGCTTCGGGAGGGACTATTTCGCTGATTCTCTTCTCTAGTTGTTTCAAGAACTCGGACATGCCGTCCTCTCCTTGAGTCGTTTCTTCGAGTTTTTTTTTGCTTTATTGTGCTGGGTTGTTACTTCAGGTACGGGGTCTCGTCAATCTTTTCGTACCCGTCCTTGGTTATCTTGACGAGCATAATGCCGTTCCCGGACATGGCATCCCTCTGCATGGATGATTGCAGGGCTTCTGCTGCAAGCCGGAGGTTGTCTTCAACGCTCGCGTTTTCCTTGAATTTGTTCTCTAGCACGCCGTACGCTATCGGCGAGCCGCTTCCGGTTGACACGACTTTTTCTTCGAGGACGCTTCCGAGCGCGTCCAGCGAGTACAGTCTTGGCTTTTCGTCGTATCCTCCGAGGAGTAGTTGCACGTAGTATGGGTAAAACCTGTTTCCGTGCAGGATGTTTGATAGCAGCGTTGCTGCTGCGTCCACTTTCATCGGGGAGTTCCTCTCTATCTGGTAGAGGCTGCTCTCGACGCGCATGATGCGCGCGAGCTTCTGGGCGTCTGCCACGCTGCCTGCAGTGGTTATGGCGAGGTGGTCTTGTATCTTGAGGACTTTGTCGACGTCCTTGTTCGCTATGAGATAGCCCATTGTCGCTCTTCTCTCTGCTGCGAGCACGACGCCGTCCCTTGCGAGTATCCCGATCGTTGTCGTGCCTTTCTTGTAGTCCTCGCTTTCCATTCATTCGTCTCCTTAAAGCATTAGAAGCAGGTGACCACTTCTTTGTACGTCCCCATTTAAATACGTTACTCTGTTACTTCTTTTCGAAGACCTCGTCGAACTCGACTTTTTCTGCGCCCACCCTGCCGAGCAGTGCGTTAAGCAGGTATCCCTTGTTCTGTCCGTACTCTCTCGTGTTCAGGTTCTGCTGGGTCGGCGTTATCTTGACGTGCTTGTCTTTGA
This sequence comes from Candidatus Iainarchaeum sp., assembly GCA_016939415.1. GTDB lineage: Archaea > B1Sed10-29 > B1Sed10-29 > WALL01 > WALL01 > JAFGGZ01. The sequence continues at coordinate 15,542 of JAFGGZ010000032.1, forward strand.
CTTCGACGTTGGCGCCGGGTATGAGGGAGTTCGTCAGGCTTTTTGCCTTCTCTTCCGAGCTCTTCATGACTGCCAGAACCTTGATGTCGAATTCCAGGTCCTTGCCTGCGAGCTCGTGGTTGAAGTCGACGCGAACGCGGCCGCCGCTCACGCTCTGCACGCGTGCGGGCATGTCGTCCAGGGTGACTATCATGCCTGGCACGGGTTCGAGGCCGCTCTGCTTGAATGCTTTTAGTGGCACGAGCTTGACGAGTTCGCTGCGTCGCTGGCCGTACGCTTTCTCGACAGGCACTTTGACCTGCTTTTCCTCGCCGGCTTTCATGTCTTTGATTGCTTCTTCGAGTCCGGGAATGATGTCGCCATATCCCATGCAGACTATCATCGGCTCGAATGGTTTTGTTATGCCGTTCTCTTCACCGACTTCTTTTATGGAGGTATCGAACACGCTTCCCCCGGTCTTGCCGGTGTAGTCTATCTTGACAAAGTCTCCTTTATCTATCATGAAAAACCCTCAGAACTAGGTTGGCTGCGATTATTCTGGAACAGTTCTTATTTAAAGCTATGCTCAAATATTTAAATGCCCCCGCAGTAAAAAGCACTCGGGCTTGTTCTGCAGTGATTACTATGGTCTCTAAGAATGGTCTTCTTGTCGTGTCGGCTATCCTGGTCGTGAGCCTTGCGGTCCCGCTTGCTTCCATGCTCACTGAGAGCGCTGCCCCCGAGGCTGAAGAGCCCGTCTCTTCTGACGCGCCGCCGGCCGTGCTGATCCAGATAGAGGAATTCAGCGCAGTATCGTCCGGGACGGTCCTCAGCGTGCAACCAGTGCTTATAACGACAGCGACGTCTGATCTTGGCGCTCAGGCGCTGCGCGAAGCGATTGCGTCGCTACCGGGCGTGCAGAATGTTTCGTTGCAGCAGAGCGAGAATCCCGGTTCGGAAGGCTTGTACAAGTACGATGTCACTGTAACTACTGCCAGCCAGGCTGACAACGAGCGGGTGTCGTTCCTGCTCACGTCCTTGGTTTCCGGCGCAGATTTTCTGCCTCCCGCATCCCCCGCCGTCATAGGTCTTCCCAAGGTCTTGGAGGCGCGGAATGGTCGGGGGAGCACGGAGTTCATTGAGTTCGAGAACAATGTGACGACGGGTTACGTGTATGGTTTCACGCACGTCGGGGATGAGCAGTTGTTCAACTTGGAGATCCAGCGGTCCGGCGGGCGCATTGCTGTCATGGCTGTCGAGGCAGTGCGGCCGTACTCCCCGTCCGTGGAAGAGCACGAGGCGGTGGTGGCTGCTCGGATTGTTGAAGTGACTGGCGAGGGCGTGGAGCGCCACCTGCCTTTCGGCGAGGGCGTTGACACGAAGGCGTTGTTCGACCAGTACGGTGTGGGCGTCGCGTTCGACGAGGGGCTGCCGTTCTTCACAGTGTCTGCTGATGATGTTGGTTCTGTTCGGTCTGTTCTCGTGGAAAACAATGTGTCTTTCTCCGAGTCCAGCGGTCTCTTGCTCGTGAGTTCAGGTGATTACTCAATTTCCTTTATCAAGTCATTGCTGCCGGAAGCGTCTGTTGAAGAACCGCATGGCACGCTTTGGGTCGAGGGCAGTCCATTGCCTTCCGGCTTGCCCGGCGTTCTTGTTCGGGAGTACGACATGGCCACGATCACCTTGCCAGAAGTCGTGCTTGCGGACGGCATTGCCTTCAACTTGTCCGGTGGCAACATCCTCGCGCGCCAGCGCGTTCCTAAAGGTGCTGCAGGCGAGCTGAATGTGACTGCGGTGTTCAAGACTGCGTTCGGCGTGGTTGTCTCTATCGAGACGCGTTGAGTTATTCCTGCAGCTCGAGAATGGCTGCTGCGATGTCCCCGTCGTGCTTCTTGAGCGCGGCTTCTGCGTCGGACCTACCTTTTCCTGTCTGCTGCATGACCATCTCGATGTCTTCTTCGTCAAAGACTTGTCTCTCTCTTTCTTCTATGTCGCCCATGACTTGGTATGTCTTCATGCCTTTCATGTCCACTTCAGTGACTTGCGGGTTTTTGACGATGATTTCCTTTCCGTCCGTGCGTATGATCACTTCTTTGGCGTTGATTGGCGTTGTCTTGATGCCCATTTGCCGCATCATGCCTTGCATCTGTTTAGGGTTCATGCCTCCGGGGAACATGCTTGACCACCTGCTGTTCTTTTGTCTGCCTGGCTTTTATGTGTTTGCCTGCCACCGTCACTCTTTAAAACCCCGCCGCAGTATTACCCCTCATGCCCGAGACTTACGGCAGTTTTGATGATTTCCGCAGGGCCTTGCCTGCTAATTGGGCGAAGGATTACGGCGTGCGGGAGGCGTCGGTCAGGAAGTACTTGGAGATTGGCGGCATAATCAAGGTCGGCGAGGTGAAGGGTGCGTGGCCCACGCTCGTCTACCCGACAGCATCGCGCCTGGAGAAGCAGCTTGAAGAGGCCGAGCGCAAGCTCGCTGGTGTGGAAAAGCAGTTGCATGCGTGGAAGCGCCGCCACAAGCGTTTGAAGACGAACACTGTCTCGGATGTCGTCCAGCGCGCTGTCGATCCTCTGTTCTGGGAGCACAAGATCCGGTTGGTCGCCGACCCAACGTACAGGGAGACGTATGACCTTGTCCGCCCCCCGATGCATCTGATGAACCGCGCTGATTGGCGCAAGAAGCTGAAGTACTTTGTTCAGAGCAAGGAGTACAGGATTCGGTTGCATGAGGCCCGCACGTCGAAGATCGGGCGGCGCAGGGAGAAGATGGACACCGAGGTCGAGAAGCGCATGGAGTTCAACCGCCAGCTCGCTGACCAGGAGCACAAGAAGCTGCTGACGAAGAAGAGGGATCTTGAGGATAGGATCCGCGCGGTGAGGGCGCTTATTGTTTGGGCGAGGGAGAGTTAGCCTTCTTCGGCTTCTTTTCAGTGCTTTTCTTGTCGTTCCCTTCCACGAACGCTTCTGCAAGCGCTTTCTCTGCTTCTTTCTGGGCGTCCTCTTTTTTCCGGCCGCGCTCTATGACGAACACGCCGATTGTTGTTATGATGATGGTTGCGAGTATCACAGTGAACACGATGTCCGGGAACGCGCTGGTGCCGGCGATGCCTCTGCTGGCCGGCAGGTTGGCGAGCACGGCTGCGGCGAGGCCGCGCGGCAGCATGATGCTCATCACCTGCTTGTCGCGTTCGCTGAAGTTTGTTTTGTGCGTGGCTGCGAGCACGGATATGGGTCTCACGCCGAGCACTGCGATTGATAGTATGACCCCGAAAAGGATGAATGAAATGTTTTGGATTGTGACGAGCAGCCCGAGGTACACGAAGAAGAATGTCCGCACCAGGAACGCTATTAGGGAGTGGAATTCGCGGGTGGTGCCGCCCATCTGGAATGCCATTTTCCTGTATTTTATGATGTCGAAGATTTCCTTGCCGTTCGCCAGCACCACTCCGAACGTGAGGCAGGCTATTGCACCGCTGCCTCCGAGCCATTCGGATGCTGCGTATGAGAGTAGGAGCATGGCCAGCGTGACCACGTAGGCGTATTCGAACTTTTCGAGCCGGTGCATTATCGGTACCCACGCGATTCCGACTGCGAGGCCGATCATGGCGCCGACGCTGAACGCGCTCGCTATCCACTGGAATCCCACTGCGATGTTGTTCCCGCCGACTGTCAGCGTTTCCATTAGCGCGATTGCGACGACGATGCAGAGGGCGTCCGTGACTGCTGATTCTATGGCGAGTATGAGTTGCGTGTTCTCACTTATGCCGCCGATCTTGGACACTATGGGGATGACGATGGGCGAGCTGACGCCTCCGATGATGACGCCGAGCAGGGCGCCGACCAGCGGGTCGAACCCGACGATCATGGAGAGAACCATTGTTATGACGACGGTGAGTGTGAAGGCTGACACTGCGAGGAAGAGGCTGCGCGGCGCTTGCTTGAAGAGCTTGTACAGCTCCATGTTTATGCCGCCTTCGAACAGGATGATTATGACTGCGAGCGCTGCGAAGAACTCGGACACGCTCTGCATGAGCGTGGCGTCGACGAGCTCCAGGACCGGACCGACGAGGAGGCCGAAGCCCATGAGCCAGACTGCGTTGGGTATGTCGGTCTTCTTGAATATGAGGTTGCCTATGAATCCCAGGAGAATGATTATGGCTATGAGGAGTATCGGGAGTATAACCATGCCTTAGCTAACCATATCGGTATATTTAAGTCTTTCTCGGCATGCCGCACGCCCCTCCCTTATTAAGCGCCCGCACCAAAAAGTACGTGATGGACGCGAGCATTTTCGGCGTGCAGTCCTTTAACCCCGTTCAGGAAGCGGCTTTTGCCACGCGCTTCATAGAGAACCGCTCCAACCTCGTTGTGGCTACGCCCACTGGCAGCGGCAAGACGATTGTTGCCATGGCTGCAGCCCTGGATGCGATCCGCAGGGGCAAGAAAGTCGTTTACACCTGTCCGTTGAAGGCTTTGGCCAGCGAGCAGCATGACACATTCAAGCGCTTGCCCGTGCGTTGCGCGCTGAGCACGGGCGACATGGATAGTTCTGACAAGTGGCTCGAGAAGTACGACCTCATCTCCACGTCGTATGAGAAGCTGGATTCACTGATGAGGCATAAGGCGCCGTGGATTGCGGATGTCGGCTTGTTGATCGTCGACGAGATCCATCTCCTGGACAGTGATCGCGGTCCGACTCTTGAGATTGTCGTTACCCGGTTCAAGTACTTGTTCCCGCGCGTTCAAGTGATTGCGTTGAGCGCTACGATCCCTAATGCCGGTGAGATAGCGAAGTGGCTTGGAGCAGAGTTGGTGTTGATGGATTGGCGGCCCACGCACTTGGCGAAGGGCACGTATGTGGATAAAACGTTGAGGACTACTGATGGCGTGATCGCCGTGTCTTCCGGGAGGAAGACGCCGGTGCAGCAGCTTGTGGATCGCACGCTCTCGAGGGAGGGTTCTGCTCTCGTGTTCTGTAATTCGCGCCGCTCTGCCGAGGCGGAGGCTGAGCGGCAGAAGCCTGTTGCTTTGCCTCACGTCGATGAGAAGAGGCTGGTAGTTCTTGCTGACAAGGTGGAGCATGCGCTGGAGGCTCCCACGCGCCAGTGCCGCAGGCTTGCGGATTGCGTGCGCGGCGGGTCGGCGTTCCACCACAGTGGGTTGGTGGGCAGGCAGCGCGAGCTCGTCGAGAGCGCGTTCAGGACGGGCTTGCTCCGCGTCATCAGCGCCACCCCAACGCTCGCGATGGGCGTGAACCTTCCTGCTGATGCTGTTATCATGGCTTCGATGAAGCGCTACACCGAGCGGGGGTCTGTTGACATACCTGTGCGGGAGTGGCTGCAGTGTGCTGGCCGGGCTGGCCGCCCGCAGTTCGGCCGTGATGGCTTGGCGGTCATCGTTGCCAAGGACGCGGCTGAGGAGGAGCATTATTGGGAAACGTTCGTGGATACTGCAGCTGAGGATGTTCATTCGCAGTTGGGTTGGGAGCCGGTGCTCCGCACGCAGGTGCTCGCGAGCGTTGCGCTGGGTATGACCCATTCCCGGGAGCGTTTGCGAGAGTTTTTGTTGCATTCATTCCACGCGTTCCAGTATGGCGAGATTGCTTCTTTGGAAGCGAAGATCGACACGATCCTTGAGGAGCTGGTTGGCATGGGGTTTGTCGTTTTCTCAGGTAGCAAGCTCCTTCCCACCCAGCTCGGGAAGCGGGTTTCCGAGCTGTATCTGGACCCTGTTTCTGCTTACAAGATGGTCCGCGCTTTGCGCGCTGATCTGTCAAGGATGGGTTACCTGTTTGTTTTAGCTGATACTGAGGAGTTGCGGCCGTACTTCAGGGTTGGTCGTGGGGAGGAGGAGTCGCTGTGGGTGTCGGCGTACGCCGAGGACGGGTTGGGTGTTTCAGTGGAGTCTGCGGCTTTTGAGGACTATCACTTCCTGGAGAAGTACAAGACCGCCACGCTTTTGCGTGATTGGATTGAGGAGAAGAGCGAGGATGGCATTCTCGATGATTTTGGGGTGGCGCCCGGGATCCTGCGGGCGAAGCTTCAGAACGCGGATTGGTTGGTGTACTGCGCTGAGGAGTTGTGTAAGCTTGAGGGCATCAAAAAGTTTGGGGATTTGTCTGTCGTGCGCCGCAGGCTGAAGTATGGCTGCAAGGAAGAGTTGATTCCTCTCGTGGAGCTGAAGCATGTCGGCCGCGTTCGCGCGCGGCGCTTGTTCGCTAATAACTTGCGCACGCTGCACCAGCTTCGGGACGTTCCCTTCTCTGACTTGTCGCGCATTCTCGGGCCGAAGGTGGCGGAATCTGTCAAGGCGCAGCTCGGCCAGGAAGTGAGCGCTGTGAATCGCGTTGTTGCGGGGGTTGCGCCGCAGACGAGCCTGAGTGACTTCTAATGATTATATACCACCTCGTTCCCTATGTCTTGCAGGTGTGCTTTATGCCGAAAGTGCTTATGGTTGTTGCCCGTGACGGCTTCAGGGACGAGGAGCTTTTCAAGACGCGTGAGGAATTGGAGGCTGCTGGCCACGAGGTTGTCGTCGCGTCTGATGCAGTCGGTTTGTGCAAAGGCAAGCTCGGCGGCTCTGTTCGTGCAGAGCTGGCTTTGTGCGATGCTAAGGAGAAGGACTTTGATGCGTTGGTTTTTGTTGGGGGTCCCGGCGCTGCCGGGTTTTTCGATGATGATGTTGCCCATGGCTTGGCGAAGGATTTTTTCCGGGCTGAGAAGCCGGTGGCGGCGATATGCATCGCGCCGTGCATTCTCGCTCGTGCGGGTTTGTTGCGCGGTAGGAACGCGACCGTGTGGTCTGGCCCTGAGTATGTCCGCATCCTGAAGGAGGAGGGGGCGAAGTATACGGGGAAGGATGTTGAGGTTGCAAGCAACATGATTACTGCGAGCGGCCCGCATGCCGCGCGGGATTTCGGAAAGGCGGTAGCGAAGAGGTTGGGGTGATCGGATGGCTGGTCCTGAAGAGGCTTACAGGGAATTGGTTGCGAAGGAGGCTGGGAAGAAGAAGCCGTCGCGCCCGCAGTTCGGCTGGACGACTTTCGGCATGGTCAAGTTCGGTGATGAGACTTTTTCGCATGACGTGGTTGTTTCGACTGCTGGAGAGGTTTACGCGCGCCGCACTGATGATTCACACCTTCTTGACAGCAAGGAGCTTGATGCTAGCGTGGATGCGAACACCAGGGTGGTTGTGTTCGGCACGGGTCAGTACGATGTGGCGAAAGTATCCGGGGATGCGAAGACGTGGGCGCGGAAGAACAAGATCGAGGTTGTTGCCTTGCCGACGCCGCAGGCTATTGAGGATTACAACAAGCGCAAGAAGAAGGATCAGGTCACTGCAATCATTCACGTAACGTGTTGAGCAGCGCTTTCTGCGGGCACTTGCTTAGTTTTAATAGCCCCGCCTCCATAATTTATGCGTGCCACCCAAGATCGTGATTGAAGCGGAGAGAGCGTATTCGAAGCTGCGCGGGAGAAAGACGTTCCCGGCGCTGCACGCAGCCATGGGTCTTGGGTCGAAGAAGGAGAAGGTGGCGCTTCTCTTAAGTATGCAGACCCACGCCCCTGACTTGTATGCGGCGGTGGGCGGGAAAACCCTTCGCTTCGGCTTGGAGCGCGGCATGTCTGTGGCCCGAATCGGGGAATTGTTCGGCTATCATGGATTGGCCGGGGCGAGTCTCAGGCACGTGCACATCATCGCCCAGAAGCGGATGGCGGGGATCGTGGCAGGAGACGCGGGGCTCATCAAGCTTGTGAGGGGCACTCAGGAGGGGCTCTTGAAGTATTCTCTTCTCCCGGAAGCCGAGTTCACGAAAGACGTCAACAGGGTTGTGTCGGACCAGCTCAAGGATCAGTCGCTTTCCTTGGCCAATGTCGCTGGGGCGCTTGGTTTTTCTCTCTCAATGCGGAAGGGCAGGCGCCCCAAGGTGCCGGCGAAAGCATCCGGGCGAATCCTGGGTGCTCTGTATCCCGCGGTTCGGCAGAGGGTTCACGATTCATTGTCGCGGGACGTGGTTGCGTATGCTTCTTTTTTCGGCAAGGAAGCCAAGAATCAGTTGGTGGTTTCTGTTGTCCGCAAGTTGCTTGATGAGAACAGGCTGTCTTTGAGGAGCGTCGCTGCTGAGTTGGGTTATCGTTCTGGCGCGCGTGGCGGGCAGCAGATTGCTTCCACGCATGTGCGCGGCGTTGTCCTCCAGGCGCTCGGTGAAGAGGATCCCGGGTTTCTCGGCGAGATAAAGAAACAGAGGAACAGGAGTTACGATGATTTCCTGGAGTTTTTCGGGAGCGAGCCAGCCCAGGAACTGCTTGTGGGGTATGTCGTCGCTGGCTTGAAGCAAAGCAAGCGTTTTGATATAGACAGTGCTTTGCGTCGTTTTGGTGTGGGGGAGGTTTCTCGGGGGAGGATGCAGTCGATCAAGAGGTACGTGCGGAGGTTCGACAAGAAGTATGGTTCTGATGTGTTCGGCATGATGAAGCAGGCTGCCGAGAATTCGCATCGGTTCTATTCCAAGATGTACGGCAGCGATGCCTTGCGGAACGCTATCAAGGCTGATGTGTGGGGAGCTGTTCAAGGTCGTCGCGAATTCAGCATCAGAAAGATTGCCGATAAGTGGGGTTATGGCGGGAGTGTGTGCGCACGGTTTCTGCAGCCGCTCTTGGAACGGGATGCCGGTTTGAAGGGTGTGTACGAGGGGCGGCTCAGGAAAGAGATAACCGCGCTCTTTGCGGGGGAGCGCAACCCGTCCATGCGCGAGGTTCTTGAAGCAGTCGGGTTGAATCCTGATGGCGGGGAGTACGTCCGTTCTGTTGTCAGCGGTGATGAGGCTTTATTGGCGAGGGTTGCCGGCAGGAAGCACGATCCAAAGTCGTACACGGATTTCTTCGGTGAGGGCAGGGTTCACGAATTCATCGCTGGCAGGCTACGTGCGTTAGTTGCTTCCGGCAGGGTGATCACTCCTACTGCTGTTGGTCGGGCTATCGGTCGGAGGGATCCGAGTTCTCCGCTGGTTTCCCAGCAGCTGCGCCGCGCGCTCGCTCACCAGCCGGATGTCGAGAGGATGTTCAGGGAGAGGCTCATGCAGCAGGGGGTCAGGGATTTCGCCAGGTTTTACGGCGATGCGGGTGTGGAGCAACTCATTGTAGCGCGGGCGGATGCTTTGAGCAAGGATTTGCGGTTGACTATGGAGGATCTTGCTCATGATCTCGGTTACGCTCTTCACGGGGGGAGGTACGTCCCGAAGTCGATCCGCACCACGATACTCCGCGCGCTTGAGAAAGCGGGGAGGGATGATTTGTTGCGTGGCGTTGCCGGAAGTGGGTTGGGTGCTGGGGAGCTGTTGGACAGGTACGTGAGCGACATTCAGAACACTGGCTGGGTCAGGCCGAAGACAAAGGAGCAGATCGCCAGGAGCTATCCGGGAGGCTTCCCCGAATTCGTGGAGAAAGAGGTTTTCGAGCATGGCGAGCGGTTCCCTCCGCACACGATCCAGTGCATCCTGAGGGGTTTTTTCGCTGATCTCAAAAAGAATCCCGACCGCTATGCTGAGTACATCAAGAGGTTTTCTGGTGGGGAGGAGTCCCTCGCCCGCCTTCAGCACGCCTTCAGTGATTTCATTTGTTCGGGCGTGGCTTCGCACGAGGTCGTGAAGATACTGGGTGGGATGGTGAAGAACGGCGAGGTCGATGGTTACAGCGATGTTAAGCAGTTCAAGCGCGCGATCGATTTCTGCACTGGTCACAACATGTTCACGAAGGCGTTGCTTCACGAAACAGGGTATGTACCTAGGACCCTGGCGTTGGATCATAATCCCCATATGCTTGAGAGGGGGATGAAGGACGAGCGGGTCGAGAACCGATTGGCTGATGTCGAGGAGTTGAGTGGTTTGAGTCCGGAGAATGACTTGGCGTCAATCGGCTTCGGGTTGGAGCACTTGGTTGACAGGAAGCGCCTGATGGAGAATGCCCATCGTTCTCTGAAGCGCGGCGGGGTGTTTGTTGCTTATGGTTCCGAGCCGTTTTCCGAGCAGTTTGTTGACGGTGCTCGTGAGATGGGTTTCAGGATTTTGAAGACGGGGATGATACGCACCCGTCTCAATTGGGAAAGCTCCCGCAACGTGAGCAGCGTTTTCGATCCTGACACCGCGAAACGCATAAAGCAGAGGTTTGTGAAGCGGGCGCATTTGCTGATCCCCCAGAAGGTCACTGACGCGCCCAAGCCTTCTGGAGAGCGTTTCCTGCTTACTCATTACCCGCAGGAACCTGCTACAAGGCGTCCGCCGCCCTCGCCAGCCATGCAAATCCTGCCGGGTGATGTCCGCGACCTGGACATGAAAACGACGTCGGTACTTAAGGAAGTGTCTCCTGTTTCTCGTCGTGGGGATGTGGAGCACGTGCGGGAGGTTCTCAGGATGGTGATACGGATGAGCGAGGCGGGCGTGTGGTACAAGGGCGAGCAGGTGAACGAGCTCATCTCGAGAATCCCCAGCGACTGCGTGCATGAGTTCACCGGCCTTATCGGCAGGTGGAGGAGCGTGGAGGAGCGGCGCTACGGTGTGAGTCCTGCGCTGGTTGCGGCGCTCGCTGGCGTGGGGGTCGATCCGCATGTCTTCACCAGAGGGGTTAGGGAGGCGCTGAGGGAGAGCGAGACCATGACCGAGGACGGGTTCCTGGGTGCTGTTGCCGAGCGGACGGGCGTGCGCGACAGGGATGTCTTGCTGAGGGCGTTAAGGGCCAGCGGCTACTCGCGCAGTTATTATGCCCGGGCGAAGCGGAAGTACGGGTTTTAGTGTTCACTCAGCGAACCGCTTCTGGACTGCTGACAGGACTTTTTCCGCTGGGAACGATAGTCTGATCAGCCGAGTCTGCCCGCGGATGCCCTTGCCGGACAGTTCTGTTGTTATGAGTCCCAGCATCTCGAGTTCGTTCAGGTACTCCCTCACCCAGCGGGCGCTGCGCGCGTTCCTGTGCCATTGCTTGCAGACGGTCTGGTAGCGCTGGTACACTTCCCCGCTGAATAGTGCGGGGTCGTTGCCCCCTCCGCCGAGCCGCTGGTATTTGCCGCCTTCTTCTGTGAGCGTTGCGACCGAGAACAGGACAATGCTCTGCTGGTCAGGGAGTGTTTGTATGAGTTCCAGCACGATGTCTTCTTCGACTGCGTTCCTTGCGTTCTTGACGTCCTCGTCCGTGACTCTCTTGTTCTGTTCGTCGGCTATCTCTCCCGCTTTCAGCAATAGTTTCAGCGCGTACCTGGCGTCCCCGCTTTCCTGTGCTGCGTAGGCGCTGGCCAGCGCTATCGCGGAGTCTTCCACATACCCTTCCTTGAAGCCTTCGACTGTGCGCTCCTTGAGTATGGCTTGCAGTTGCTCTGCGTTGTAGGGTGCGAACACCATTTCTTCCTGGCAGAGCGTGCTCTTGCTGCGCGGGTCGAGTTTTTCCTTGAAGTCAATCTTGTTGGATATTCCTATGAGCGCTATGTGTCCTTGCAGGAGGTCGTCGTTGCTGCGGGTGAGGGAGTACATCAGCTCGTCCAGGTCTTTTGTCTTGTCTATCTCGTCCAGGACGACTATGAATGTCACTGCCTTCTTCGCTACTTCTTTCAGCAGTCTTTCGTAGAGGAATGTCGCGGGGTGGCCCATGAACGATTCTTCTGGGCAGAGGCGTTCCGCGCACTTGAGCAGGACTTGGTACTTCGTGTTGTGGATGCGGCAGTTGATGTACACCTGTTCCACCGGCGCTTCGTATTTTTGCGCTGCTTCCCCCAGCCTGGAGAGCACGTGTTTGGTGGATGAGGTCTTTCCCGTGCCAGTCTTTCCGTAGACGAATATGTTGTTAGGCCTTTTTTGCGAGAGGGATGGCGCTATCGCTTTCATTATCCGGGTTATCTCCCCGTCCCTGTACGGCAGGTGGTCGGGTATGTAGTGGGGGGATAGGACGTTCCTGTCCTTGAATATGGTCGGCCTGCTCATCTCTTGCTCGAAAATATCTTGCATGAATCCACCGCAAGGGTTTAATAAAAGTACTCTCATAAGTATGGGTGCTGTTAGACTTCTACTATTGATGACAATGGTACTTAAAATATGTTGAGGAGGACAAAGCATGGTAGGGTTTTTGAAGAACATCTCTAAGCGCTTGGGAAGCACTTCAGAGGAAGCGGATGTCGATGAATACTTGGACACACTAGGGCTCGAGTCTGATTTCCTTCAGGAGGAAGCAGACGTTTGGGTGAAGCCTTACGTGCTGCAGGATGTCTCTGATGATTCAGCGATCATCGCCGACTTGCACGCTGGTAACGTGGTGCTGATAAACATTGAGCCGCTGTACAAGCGGAACACCATCAAGCTGAAGCAAGTCATAAGCGAGCTCAAGAGCGCCGTGAAGAAGCTCGACGGCGACATGGTGCGCCTTACGGAGTACAAGATCCTTGTTACGCCGAAGGGCATGAAGGTCGCTAAGTCGAGAAAGTGAATGACGCATGCTCTTGGACGCGCCCGCTTTGAGGCTGCAGGTCGATACGAACACTGCTCTCGGTATTCTCGAGGGCATCCTCAAGGAGCGGCACTGGAAGCAGTTCAATGTGTCCAGTGCCACCCTTGTATACACGCCTTTCTGGTTCTTCAACTTTGACGTGTACGAGGAGGCTGAGGGTCGCGCTCAGACATACTCCTCTCAGATGTGCATGAATGGTTTAACTGGTGCGCTGGAGCCTGTCTTCATAGAGATTATGAAGGAGATACCGACTGTTGAAGAGAAGGAGATAACTCACAGCATCCAGAACGAGATCAAGCGGCTCGTTATCCAGAAGGATGAGGTGAAGTCCCTCGCTCAGATAAAGATCGCTGGCCAGATGGGCGTTCAGAAGGACATCATTACTGTGAGCGGCGTTCGCCTGGTTTACATGCCCCTCTGGGTTTTTTGGGTCGAGGTCGGCCGCAGGACGAAACGCATCGACATGGATGCGATCAGCGGGTCGCCGCTGAACATCCAGGATGTCCCCACGCGGGAACGCGGCACAATGGAAGTCACCATGGACATGCTCGAAGACTTGAAGCGGCCTGAGAACTGGGTTGACTATTCGAAGCGCGCTTTTGACTGGAGCTTGGGTATCGCCGGGCTTGCCGGCCGCGCCGCAGGCTCTGGGGGCGGAGGCGTGATCAACTGGGTCATGACCACGACGATGGGTAAGTACGCAGCGCTCCTCGTCTTTGCTGCCATACTCGTGATTTACATCTTATCCTTCAAGTGAGCTTCGTATTGGGATAGAACCGGATCTGCGTCCGGGTCACATGAACTCTGCCAGGCTGAACTGCTTGGCCTTGTCGTTGACGAACACTGAGTTTATGTCTCCCTCAACGATCTTGAGTCTTTGTTTCATGTAGTCGCTTAGTCCGTACTCATCCGCGATGCGTTTCGAGACTTCCAGGTACTTGCGCACGCTGCCTTCAGCGATCGTGAGGATGATCTTGCCGCCGCACTTGTGGCATTTGCCTATGAGCGGCACGCGCCTGTACTTCGCGTTGCAGTCAACGCATCTGAACTTCTGCTCGCCGAACGCCCTCAGGTTGCCGTATATGTCCCTCAGGAAGTGGCTGTTCAAAAGCCTTTCCGCCTCGTCTTTCTCGTCCACTGACCGGAGTTTCTTGCCGAGTTTCAGCTGAGCGTTGACCTTCTCCTCCATCTCGCCGAGCGTGGTATACGTTGACCTGGTCACGCCGTTGTCTATGGCGGTCGTGCCGTGCGTGAACCCGAACCCGTCGTATTGCCGGTCTGTGCCGAGCCTGCTTTCCACTGTTTCTATTTTGAAGTCCCGCGGGTTCAGGAGTTCGTGGCTTCTCCGGTAAAAATCAAGGGGGTACTCCCTGGTTGTTTCCAGTTTGTGCACCTGGTCGTCTATTTGCATTGGGTCTATCGCAAGCGTGAGGACGAGGCAGGCATCCATCTTGCCACCGCGGGACGAGGGGAGGTACTTTTTAGAGAAGTTGAGCAGCGCATCCAGCAGGAACATGCATCCGTTCTCGTCGCCGTCACAATCCCTCCTTGTGCTGGCGTGGAAGTACGGGTGGGCGTAGCACGCGCGGGCCTTGCTGAATCCGATTATGCGGCCAAGCACTCCGGCGCTGGTGTGCGGCGCCAGCCCTATGATGAGGTGGCCGACGAGGTCCTCTTTCGTCCGGGCGTTGTAGAACTGCTCGAGGCCGTACAGTTGCGTGAGCATCTCGTCCAGGGCCTTTGTCACGCGCACGAGGTAGTCGACGCCGGTTTCTGCGAGTATGACGTCCTGCGGGAGGAGCTCCACGATCTGGTTCTGACTCACCAGGTCCTTGCCTTCGTGGTCGTGAGCGTATCCCAGTTCCTTGAGTCTTTCCACGCTCGTGCCTATCTCCTTTGGTGTGAAATGCGTGGTGGGTAGGTTGGTGGAATCGAACCGGACCGTGCCGTCTTTGAATATGTACACGCCGTTCCTGGATCGGATTATGCCTTTCTCGAGCGGCTCGAACATCTTGCCCCCGCTCATCATTCCCTTGACTCCTTTTATCTTCGGGTCTGGCTTGCCGACGTTTTCCATGGCGTGATCCATCATGTCCTTGATGTTGACCACGCTCTTGTCGTATGCTGTGGGCCTGACGCCGCAGATCGGACACTCGTCTTCTGTCTCCCTGCCGCATTTTGGGCACACGAGCAGCGGCTTTGTGCGTTCGCCGCAGTCCATGCACTTGTAGGAGAACATGACCTTGCCGCATTTCGGGCACTTCATTCTCGCGATTTCCACGCTGATGGTTTTCCTGTCGTATGCTTTCATGATTGAGCGCGTGTTCCCACCGTAGTTCCCCACAGGGAACAGTATGTTCGGCGCAGGCTTCATGAGTCTCTCCTTTGCTTTTTCGGGCCTGCCCATCCTCGTGCCCAGGTATACGGGCGCCTTCACTTTTATCACATACGGACTGAGCTCGTTCACGAGCGTCATCGGGTCGCCGGCGTCTATCTGTTCCACTGCTTTCGCTGAGTCAGGAACTGCCAACGTCTTTTTGAGCGCTTCCCAATCATCCCCTTCTATCACTATTGTGTCTTCCCTCACTGTGTGTGGCACGAGCAGCTTTTCGAGCGCGCGCTTCTGCGGCCCGGTCTTCATGTCCGTGGCGAGCCATTGCACGAGTTCCCTCAGTTCTGTCACTGTCACGTCGCTGTAATTGTAGACGTACCTGGGGTGGAGGGGCACTCCGTACTTCTCTGAGTACTTGACTGCTTCTTCGAAGGATACGCGGTATGGGTCTTCGCACAGGCCGCCCGCGTCCTTGACTTCCAGCGCCCACCACTCCTCGCACCATGCTGACGGAACGATGGGGTGATTTGTTTGCAGGAAGTCGTTGAATGATACGAGTATGTCGCCGTTGAAGAGCACTTCTTCTGTCGCGGGCCTGAGCTGGTTGGCTTGTTCCTCGCTCTCCACTCGCACGACGCTGCCGTCCCTCAGCCTGATGACCGGCCCTTCGATGGTGTCTACTGGGACTACTGTCATGCCCTTGCCGGGTCTTTCTACTTTGAGTTGCGTGCCGATGGCGGGGAACCCGTCGAGTGCCGCCATGGCGGCCGGGTGCATGCCTTTGGCCATGAGGCCATTGTTTCGGCTGCGGCCGTATCTCAGCCTGAACCCTCCTGGCCTGGAGGGGTAGGAGAAGATGGGGCGGCCCGCAACGATGTCGCGGAGGAACTTGTCCAGCGGCTCTATTTTTCTCGCGCCTTCCTCTTCCTTTCCGACTTTTATGAACGACTGGAGCCACCCCCACTTCAATTTCATCTCGTTCGAGATGCGCAGGATCTTCTGGGCCTTTTGTGCGATGCCTTCTGCCACGACCAGGCACGCGCCGCCGCGCACTCGATTGGTTGGCACGCGCGGTATGTCTTTGTGGACGTCCACTTCCTGTTCGAGTGTTGGGTCTCCGTTGATGCAGACCGGGCAGTTGCGGATGACTGTCCTGACTTCGTCGTCGCTGGGCTTGTACTGCAGGTGTTCCACGTTGTGGTATATGTTTATCTCTTCCACGTAGCGCTCGACTTCCGTTTCTGTCGGCCTGTATTCGCTGAGGCCAATCTTTTGTCTGGCGTAGTCACCGATGAGGCAGGTTATTGCTTGGCCTGTGCCTCCAGCGCTCCGTATGGGTCCTGAGAAGTATATGCTTAGGTACTCGCTTCCGTCTGGGTTCTTCTCTATCTTCACGTCTGCGACGCCCTCGATCGGCGCTGCTACGACCGCTTCAGTGTATAGCGCCAGACCTGTTCGGACGCATTGTTCTGCCTGGCTTGCCTTGTCGTGCTGTCCGTACTTGCCTTCGCAGATTTTGTCGCATATCGCGAGGAGGGTTTGGTCGCGGCTCATCGTCTTGAGGCATTCACGTATGTCCTTGGCCACTCCCTTTGGGCCGATGAGTCCCTCGACACGCGCGCTGAGGTCTTCTGCGAGAGGTATTTCGACTTCTGTTTCCGGGTCGATGCCTATTGCGCGCGCCTTGC
Organism: Candidatus Iainarchaeum sp.; assembly: GCA_016939415.1. Taxonomy (GTDB): domain Archaea; phylum B1Sed10-29; class B1Sed10-29; order WALL01; family WALL01; genus JAFGGZ01. The sequence continues at coordinate 32,032 of JAFGGZ010000032.1, forward strand.
CGGCGATTTCGTAGACTGCGTTGGCTTTGGCTTCGAGGTTTTTGTAGTAGTCGAGCACGCGCGCTGATGCTTTCATGCACCCACCTCTTTGTCGAAGTGCACGATGCTCAGCTTTGTGGCGTGCAGGTCCAGTATGGGGAGTATGCATGGCGTCGGGTGGTGGCCTTTCTGCAGTTGGTACGGCGTCTGTTTCTGCCAGCATCCCGCGTTCACGCCGATGACTCCTTTGTACGTGATGTAGCCGTTCCTGTGCACGTCAGCGACTTGCATGACGTCCGGGACGCGTTCTATGACCATATAATCCTTTTTTTCCGGGGTGATCGGCGGGCGTTCGCCGTAGACTGGGTGGAGGTGCCTCCTCTGCAGGTACTCCACGCACACCTTTTCCGGGTGGACGTAGTCCGTTGTCTTTACGTGCGGCACGATGCTGTGGATGCTTGCGCCGTGGTACAGCAGGAACTCAACGCCGTGGAGCGAGCAGTAGCCGGGTGATGACATGAGGTTCACGTTGTCGAGTGAGGTTATGTTGTTAGTGACTTCATTACTCATTGCGGGCTGCGGGTCGGCGGTGCGCACTGCGTCGTGGTTTCCGGGGGTGAGCACCACTTCCACGTAGTCAGGGAGCTGTTCGAGGTATTGCTTGAATTGCCTGTATTGCTCGAATATGTCTGTGGTTTCGAGCTCGTATTCCTGGTTGGGGTATATGCCCACGCCGTCAACCAGGTCTCCTGCGATCGTGATGTACTTTATCCTGCCTGCGAGCTCTCTCTGTTTTGCGTTGCCGTGCCTGCCGTGCATCCAGTCAATGAATTTCTCGAAGTTCTGTCGCATGAACAGCAGTGAGCCTATGTGCGTGTCGCTCATCATTCCGACGCACAGGCTTTCTTCTGTTCTTCTCGGCTGGTGGAGGGGTATGTCCGGCTTTATGATTGCGTTGGCGATGAATAGTTCCCTGCTCATTTTTCCGTCGATGGCTATGACTTCGTCGTTGATGACGTTGTGGGATTCTTCGATGAGTTGTCTGTCGCTTTGCGGGACGAGGACGTTGATGGTGTCGGTCTCGTCTTCCAAGGATATCAGTCTGTGGCCGTTCTTGGTGGTTTTGATTTCGCTGACCATGCCTATGATGCGTACTTTCTCGCCCATCCCCCGCCTCTTGACGTGCTCGATGTCTCTTGCCGGGCCGCGTTCCTTGATTATGCCGGACAGCCTGCGGAAGCGGTCCCTGAAGTGTTCCACGAAGTCGTCGACCTTGCCTTCGCACATTGACTTGCCTGTGACGTTGAAGTCTTCGAATTCCTTGAATTCTGCGTCGTGTTCTTTGGCGAGGGGCTTGAAGTCCGTGTGCTCCACGACGATTTTCTGTTCCGGCAAGAACTTGGGTTCCGCATCTATGAGTTCTTGTTTCGTGACGACGGGTCCGCGGATCTTCGGGAGTATTTCTTCGCAGTACTTGAGGGGGGTGGGCTTGAGGATTACATGGCCGAGGCCATCAGAAGACAGCAGCATCCCCCGTTCTCTGAATAAGGCTAGTATTTCTTCTCTCATTGCCACACCCCTGCGCTCTCCGCGACCGAGTGTTGTCTATGTTTTTGCCGCAATGAAATAAGAAGTTATGCATGCGATTTAAAACATCTCCGGATCCATGCCCTGCATGGCCCCGAATCGCTGGCTGGGATGTCTCCTATCGCATCAAAGTCGCTGGTGTTTCCTTCCTTCACAACTCGCTGAAAGCGGCGAAATCCTTGCACGAGCAAATGTAGAAAGACGACGCAGGATTATGACTTGGCCGCGGGGTATGCGCGTGCCTGCAGTCCTGCTTTTCCTTCGAACCGTTTCCTGACTGGCTCTAACAGTTGGTTCAGTTCTCTGGCAACCGCTTTCTTTAGGTCCATGGGGTGCAGTTTCTTTTCCGCGAAGTCCTTTTCCAGCGCGGCGTAGTCCCTGTACTCAGCATTGCCTCCGAACTTTGCCGGTCTCTCGATGACCAGTGCTTGCTCCCTGTCCGCGAGCACGGTCATGACGACGTGTTTCGTGAACGCGAGCACTGCATTCCCGTCCACTTCGCCCGCAGGGCAGAACGCGCTCATCACTTTCTTTTCCACGATGTCCTGCGGGTCTGTGAGGCCGATTTTACCGCGCTCTTCTGAGGCGCTCATCTTGCCCCCGGCTTTCCCGCCTTCAAGGCTCGGCAGGAGGGGCGTGAAGACGCACACTGGTTTTGCGTGGCCCATCTGCGGCAGTGTCTCTCTACCAAGCATGTATATGCCGCGCTGGTCCACGCCGCTGAAGCACACATCGCACTCCAGCTTGACGAAGTCCTCGTTCTGCATGAGTGGGTATACGAATCCACCGAGCTTGGGCTCATCGCCGAACCTCACGACTTCGGCTGCTGCCCTTCGGCATCGCGCCAGCGTTACTTCGCCCGCCATGCGCAGCACGTCCATCATGTAGTCTTCTTTGAGCTGGAATGAAGAGCCAAGCACGAACTCGAGGTTGCTTTGGTCAACTCCCAGCGCGTCGAATATGCCTTTTATGGCTTCCTCGTACCATTCGGCCCGGGCGTGCAGGAGCTCCCACGGCGATTTCTGCGCGTCCAGGTACGCGTGCAGATCCGCCATGAGGTACTTGACGCGGAACCCGGCTCTCAGGAAGTCAGCTGCCTTCAGTATCGGAACGATGTGGCCGACGTGCAGCATGCCTGTGGGGGCGTAGCCGATGTACGCGACTGGCTTCTTTTTCCCGCATACTGCGTTCATTTCTTCTTCTGTGATGACTTCTTCGGTGTTGCGGGTTATGAGCTTCAGCCGCGCTTCTGGCTTCATTTCAATTCCTCTTTAAGCTTCTCGAGTTCTGCCATGATGCTCATTATGTCTGTCCGCGTGTGGAACGGCATGTTTATGTCTTGGAGGCACTCGTCCAGCAGGTACATGGCTGACGTGAAATCCACTTCAGGATTCTCGTGCTGCTTGTTTATGAGTCCGCCCGCCTCAGCGACCGATTTCTTTATGTTGCGTGGCACGCCGTTGTCATTTGCAATGGAATCGATAAGGTAGTTGATGTTGTCCAGTTCGCTCATACCAATGCCCCCAGCAGAATTAGCATTTACATTTATATCGCAGGTATTTTTAAAGTTATAGCATGTTTCTCACGCATTTCGAGGCAAAGCGGCTTTTGCGCGGAGATAAGCGCGTCAGCCTAGACCTCGGCCTGACAGAGTCGCCTGCACCTGAACTGGATGCAGACCTGTTGAAGGGGATTGCTGCGGACGAGGGCAATGTGTACTTCTGCCGTGACGGAGAGTGGTTCAAGGCTGCGTTGCGCGCCCGGCACTTCTACAAGCTCCTTCCCACCAGGGAAGGCCATGCGCCGACGCATTGCATTGACGGCATCCGCATGCACTTGATGAAGGACACGACGCCGGACGAGAACGCAGAAGCCATTACCAGCTCTGCGGGCGTGAAGAAAGGCGATCGGGTCCTTGATGTCTGCACCGGTCTCGGCTACACTGCTATCGCCGCGCGCAGGCGGGGAGCCAGCGTAATTTCGATTGAGGTGGACGAGAACGTGCTGGAGTTGGCGCGCATCAATCCTTGGTCCAGGGACTTGTTTTCTCCCGGTATCAACCTTATTGTAGGCGATGCTGCAGAGGAAGTGAAGAAGCTGCCGGACTCGTCTTTCGATGTAGTGATCCACGATCCTCCGAGACTTGCGCTGGCCGGAGAGCTCTACGGCGCTGTTTTTTACAAGGAGTTGTTCCGCGTTGCGTGTAAGGGAGCTCGGCTCGTGCATTACATCGGCGGTCCCGGTTCCAGGCACAGGGGGAAGGATGTTGCCGGCGGCGCGGTCTCTCGCCTGAAGAGCATCGGCTGGCAGCGCGTTGTTGGGGTCAAGCGCATTCAATCCGTCCTAGCGGAGAAGTGAGCGCGCTTTTGTCATGTTATCGACTGCCAGCGCGACGTCTGTCTTGCCGTTCGCTGACCCGAGGATGTAGATGTTGTCCACGTTGATGTTCGCGTCCGCGAGCTTTCTCGCTACTTTAGACAACTCGCCGGCCCGGTCTATCAAGTGCAGCACGAGTATCTCCACTTCGTTGCACTCGAGGCCTGCCTTGCTGATGGCATCCCTCGTGGTCCGTTCGTCGTTGGTCACCACATGTACGAGTCCTGAGTGGTCCCTCCTCTCCGAGGCGATGGCTTTTATGTTCACTGACGCTTTTGCCATGGTTTCCGTTATCCCGGCGAGGCTGCCGGGTTTGTTCTGGACTGAGATGCTGAATTGCTTCATTTCATCACCGTTCTGACCTTCGGTTATGAGTGCGCTTGTATAAAAGGCTTTTAATGCTTGAGCGCCCATTCCGCGACCTTGATCCTGAGGCTCTGTACGTCTCCTTCCGACTTCGTGCTCACCCACATGCCCGAGACAACGCCTTTCCTGTCCTGGACGAGGTCTGCTTTGTTGTACACGACGAGCACGTCCTTGGAAAAGTTTTTCTTCACCATGCGGAATAGTGCTTTCTGCTTTTGCATGGAGTAGCCGCATGTCTCTGACGGGTCGAAGATGAACAGGACTTTGTCGCTGAGGTGCCTCATTGCTGCGAGGGCCTGCAGTTCTATGCTGTTCATTCTGGACACTGGCCGGTCCATGACGCCCGGCGTGTCGACGAGCTGGATGGACATGTATTTGTGCTTCATGTGGCCGACCAGCAATTGCTTGGTCGTGAATGGGTAGGGCTGCACTTCCACGCCGGAGCCGCTCAGTGCTCGAAGGATGCTGCTCTTCCCGACGTTTGGGTACCCGGCTATTATTACTGTAGGTTCGTCTTTGAGCGAGGGCATGTTGCGCAGTTTCACGTACGCTTCATGCAAGATCTCCAGGTCTTTGTTAACTCCGCGGAATATTGATTCTGCTCTTGAGTCGAACTGCTTGCGCAGGGCCGTCATCTTGTCTACGTCTCGCGTGCTGCGTATCCTGCGCGCGTACTCCCTGCTGAGCTGCCACGCTTTCTTCCCGGCCCAGCCGACAGAGTGCAGTGACTTGCGCACGCTGTCGACGTCTATTATGAGGCCGATCAGTTCCTTGTGGAACGGAGGGAGCTCATCGAAGTCGGCAGAGCCCTTCACGACAGAGCTTGTCTTGTTGCGCAGCGCTTCTCCCAGTGCCTGGACTTTTCCCGCTTCCCTGATGCGCATTGTCTCCCAGCGGTTCTTCGCGTTCATCTGCCTGACGCTGTTATGAGCACGTTTCAGTGATGTGCGGAACAGGTCTTTTGGCACTGGCTGAATGATCGTCATAATGAGATTAGCGTGGTGAAACCTTATTATACTTACTGAAGCATAAGATATTCCATGAAGGCATTTGTGCTCCTGCTTCTGTTTTCTGCAGCGCTCGGTAGCGTCTGCTCTGACATAGCGTCCGAGGCCGAGAAGTGGACGGTGGTCGAGTACTCTCCTGATCTGGGTGTCTGTTCGCTGGAGCCGAAGGACTGGTATGTCAATTACTCCAAGCGCGCTGAGGCATATGCCACGACAGCGAAGTGCTACACGACCACGGAGTACGACAAGGAGAGGGAGTCTTACTGGTACGGCCGCGCGGCGCTCATGTACTCGAGGTCTGCCGAGACGCTGTGCGCTTCAGGCGATGCTTCCAAAAAAATTCGGATCCTCATATCTGCCGGAGAGTCATTCGATCTCTCTGGTGACAAGGAGTCTGCGATGGAGTCGTACCAGGCCGCCCAGCGGGTGTACGATGACTACAAGTCTTCAGCGAGTTTGGAGGGCGAGCGCGCTCTCCTCCAGCAGAAGATCCTAATGAGCCAGTACTCCGACCTGCCGTCGCAAGTGACTGAAAACCCCGCGGATGCCCCGGGTTTTGACGTGGTCGCCGCGTCCCTCATCGGAGTGCTCTTGGTCTTCAGCGGTTTCTTCATTGCTTATGTGCTGCGCTCAAGGAAGTGAGTTTGTTTGGAGCTGCGTTGCAAAGACCTGGCCGCGCGGATAGGCTTCTTCAACACGCCGCACGGCAGGATAGAGACCCCGACCATACTGCCAGTGGTGAACCCGTCGCGGCAGAGTGTCCCGGCGAAAGAGCTCAAACGCATCGGCGCCCAGGCCATAATCACGAACGCCTATCTGATACGCCAGAAGCATCCGGATGTCACTGATGTCCACGAATTCCTTGACTTTGACGGCCCGGTGATGACGGATTCTGGAGCGTTCCAGCTCATGCAGTACGGTCACGTGCACGTGACGAACAAGGAGATCGTCGGGTTTCAGGAACGCATAGGCGTTGACATAGGCGTTTTCCTTGACGTGCCAGGGATCGGCAGCAGGGAAACTGTGTTGAATAACCTGAAGACGACTCTCCAGCGAGCCAGGGAAGCCAAGAAGCTCACGAAGGGCTCTGAGGCTTTGTGGTGCGGTCCGGTCCAGGGCGGGGAGTTCCTTGACTTGCGGAGGAGGGCTGCGCGCTCCATGTCGAAGATCGGTTTCGATGTTTATCCCATTGGGAGTGTTGTCCCCCTCATGAATGACTATCGCTTCGCTGATAACGTGGACATCATTTCCACTGTGCGGAAGGAACTCCCGTTGAATGCTCCGGTCCATCACTTCGGTGCCGGCCACCCGATGTTCTTCGCTTTCGCTGTCGCGCTCGGCGCGGACTTGTTCGACTCTGCTGCGTACTCGTTGTTCGCGCAGCGCGGGGATTACTTGACTGTGAACGGCACGGTGCCTGTCAAGGAGCTGGATGAGCTGCCGTGCTCCTGCCCCATATGTTCTTCCCGCACTCCGCAGGAAATGGATGAGCTCGCGCTCTCCAGGCACAACCTGTACGTGACGTTCCAGGAGATGCGCACTATCCGCCAGCACATCCGGGAGAACAGGTTATGGGAGTTGCTGGAGCAGCGTGCCCGCGCTCACCCGGCGCTCTTCGCTGCTTTGCAGCGGATGGGCAAGCACAAGAAGTACTTGGAGTCACTGGATGTGTTCTCGAGGAAGAGGTTCTTCTACGTGTCTAAGGAGAGTGAGCTGCGCCCAGAGCTCTACCGCCACAGGAAACGCGCCCTCCAAGGCTTTTCCCAGCCGACTGTCGACTTGTTCCCTTTCAAGAGCGTGCCTGTCGGCTGCGAAGGGGTTTATCCTTTCGGCCAGCGGGTCCTGCCTTCGGAGAAGGAGGAGCGTGTCCCTCCGGTCTCGCCGTTAATGTGCTTGAATGCGCTGGCCGAGTACCAGTTCATGGTGAAGGACTTGTTCCCGCTGGATGCGCGGGTCGAGGTGTCCAGGAACACGGGCAAGATCCGGCGGGTGTATGCAGGCGATGTCCTGTTGGCTTCTGTTTCTGCGAGCGATTACAAGATCATCCCCCACGCTGCTGCCAAGACGATCCACGAGCGCTCTGGAAAGTGGAGGGTGGTTGTGCAGGACGATGTCTCTAGCTTCGCGCGGCAAGGCAAGAATGTGTTCGCGAAGTTCGTGGGGTCCGCTGATCCCGACATACGCGCCGGGAGCGAGGTGCTTGTCGTGGACGGCTCCGGTGCTTTACTCGCTGCCGGGACTGCCTCGCTTTCTGCCGGCGAGATGATGGCATTCGATAAGGGCGTGGCTGTCAGCGTGAGGAAGGGTTTCGGAGAGGCAAATCAATAAAAGCCCGTGCTCTGTATCAATGCCATGGTGAATATCCTGAAGGTGGTTTCAAGTGGTTGAAATAAAGAAGCGTTCAGAGACGATGCGTTACAAGCCCAAGGGCAGGGCAGAGGACTGGCGTGTCGACCCGAAGTCCGAGGCCAAGAAACTGGCCCGCGAGGGCAGGGCGTTGGACATAAGCACCCGCGAGATGTCGAAGAAGGTCAGCGCCAAGCGTCGCATGAAGAAAAAGCTCAAGTGAACCTTCTTCCGACGATGACGAATGCGGGGAAGCTGAACAGGCCTTTCACCCGCAGGTATTTCTTCAGCTCCCACTCGAGGTTGTTGAACTGTACTGCCTCGATGCCAACCATACCCAGCTCCTGCATCTTTTCCATGACCGGTTTTACATCGTCGCTCGTGGGGGTGAACACTGCCAGGAACCTTCCTGGTTTCAGGGCTTTCACCACGCATTCCATGGCTGTTGTGGGGTGCTGCATGTCAAGGAAGGCGGCATCTGATTCCGGCAGGCGCGCTTCGCGCACATCCCCGAAAACCGCGTTGATGTTCCTGAATCCCTCAAGGCTCTTTTTCGCCATCTCGTAAAAACGCTCCTCTTTCTCGTACGTGATCACTCTCCCGGCCGGGCCGACTGCGTTGGAAAGGATCATGGTCATCCTGCCGCTGCCTGTCCCCGCTTCTATGACTGTGTCCCCGTTCTGCACTGACATGAGTGCAGCTATGAATCCTGCGTCGTACTCGTATACTGGTCTCGCCCCGCGCTCTGATAACTGGGTTCTGTCCCTCAGCCTCGGTTCAGTGACGAGGTACGGGATGCCCTTGCCTGTCTTGACCATGCCTCCTTTATGCACGTCCTCCTTCTGTATCTGCCCGTCCTTGGTGCCGATGCTCTCTCCGCGCCATTTCTTCAGGATCGCTCTGCCTTCCAGGCTTATGAGGAGTATCTCTTTTTCCATGCGCCTCACCAAACAAATATAAACCAGAATCCTTTTAAATTACTCGTATTCTTCCCGCGAGGCGTTTTCATGCAAAACCTTTTTGAGAACAAGCAGCACAGGCTATTGATACTCATTCCACTGCTTATCGGGGTGCTCGGTGTGGTAATGATCCCATCCATCCCACAGGGCACAGACATCACAGGAGGGACGACGATCTCGGCGTCGCTTCCTGCAGGAGCGAGCGCGGATGTCGGCGCTATCGAGGAGCGCTTGGCGCACTTCAATCTGTACGATCTCAGCGTGCGCGTCGCTGAGAACCCTCTCGATGATTCTCAGGGCGTCATAATCGAGTTTGTCGGCAACATTGATTTGATAGAAGCGAACAAGGTGCTCGGCACGAACCCGCGCCGCGCTGAAGAGATCGCAGCACAGTTCATCCCATCTCCGGGGAATGCGACGACAGAGGATTGGGTCATGCTGGCCAACAACAAGTTCAGCCAGGACCTGCGCGCAGCAGTCGCTGCGGAGTTGGGTGTTGACGAGATGGATCTGGGGTTCCGTGAGGTCGGGCCCACGTTGGGTGCCATGTTCTGGGAGCAGGGCATACGGGCGATTGTCTTGGCGTTCATACTGATGAGCGTCGTGGTTTTCCTGGCGTTCAGGGAGTTCATGCCTTCTGTGTACGTCGTGTCTTCTGCTGTCATCGACATTCTCGGCGCGTTGCTTGGCATGGCTGTGTTTGGAGTGCAGCTGTCACTCCCGACTTTCGTGGCCCTGCTGATGCTGATAGGTTACAGCGTTGACACTGACATCATGCTCACGAACAAGGTGGCGAAGCGCAGGGACGGAACGAAGTTCGTGCGCACCGAAGACGCAATGCGCACCGGCCTGACCATGACCGGGACGACGCTTGCGGCTGTGGGCGTGCTTGCTGTCAGCTCGTACCTGCTCCAGGTGACTACGCTGTTCCAGATATCCGCGGTCCTGCTTTTCGGTTTGGCTGCTGACTTGGCCAGCACTTGGCTGATGAATGCCCCGCTTTTGTTGTGGTGGCTTGAGCGCAAGGGGGTGAACTGAGATGGCAGACTCTCTCTTGAGTGACTGGCGCGTCCGCATACTCATCATAGCTGTCGTGTTCCTTGGTCTGGGCCCTCTCGCATTGAAGGGTCTGAGTTACGGCATGGACTTCAAGGGCGGCTCTCTCATCCAGCTGGAGCTCGAGAAGCCGGTTGATGGTCCGACGATGACCACTGTGACAAGCATCCTGGAGAGCAGGCTCAACGGCTTCGGCCTCAAGGACATGAGCGTGAAGCCGTGGGGCGACCAGTACATCATAGTCGAGGTCAGCGAAACCGATAAGGACAGTGTTGACATAATCACTGAAACGCTTTCAAAGCAGGGCAGGTTCTCTGCGGTGATCGAGGGCGAGGAAGTGTTGAGGAGCGAGGATCTCGTGCAGATTATCACGAACCCGCAGGAGGGTTATGGGTACATAGCCAGCACCGGCGAGTGGCGCGTGCCGTTCGTGCTCAGCGCTGAGGGCTCGAAGCGGTTCGCAGAGAATGCGGAGGGCAAGTGCCGGAAGGTTGCTGGCGAGACTGTCTGCGAGCGCATTTATATGTTCATAGACCGCCCGGAGGACGCGGTCGTGCTGGTGCCGACAGCGGTCTACGAGGCAGAATCCGTGATGAACATAAACCCGGAGAACCCGCGCAGTTACTCGGTGAACGTATCTGAGTTCGAGATGAATTCCATGACGCGGATAATGCCGACGGACAATGTCAGTGACGTGCTTGATGAAGTCCTCGCTGCTGGCTACTCCGAGGTCATAATCCCGGAGGATGCGGGTTACGATGTCTCGATGCTCGAGCAGAACAACCTGAGCGTCGCGCTCAGGCCGAAAACGGATTTCTACTGGCTCTGGTCTGCAGTGAACCTGAAGTCCATCCTCTTCCTGTCGCCAGGCGTAACCACCGGCGAGCCTGTGCGTGACGCGCTCATCACCGGGCACGCAGACAACCTGCAGGATGCTCAACGCGACTTGACGCAGATGGTGGTGGTGCTCCGCTCCGGAAGACTGCCAGTGTCCGTGTCCATAATGTCCACGATGAGCGTTTCCCCGACGCTGGGCAAGAGCTTCCTGGGTTCCGTGCTATGGATCGGCGTGCTGGCCATACTCGCTGTCGGCTTAGTGGTGTTCCTGCGGTACAGGAACCCGAAGCTGACGGCAGCCATCATAGCGAACGACTTCATGGAAGTGACCATCATCCTCGGCATTGCGTCGCTCATCAACTGGCAGATAGATCTCGCTGCCGTGGCGGGCATCATCGCAGTCCTGGGAACGAGTGTCGACCAGCTGGTCGTCATCTCTGATGAGGCCATGCAAAAGCGCGAGGAGGAGCTTTCGCTGATCGCTCGCCTGAAGCGCGCGTTCAGCATAATCTTTGTCGCTTCTGCGACCACCGCCATCGCGATGTTCCCGCTGATGACGTTGGGGTTGGGAGCTATGAAGGGCTTCGCCATCGTGACCATCATCGGCGTGGTGGTGGGGGTCGGTCTTGTGCGGCCCGTGTTCGCGAAGGTCATCGAGAGGATTGTCTGAGGTGTGGTCTGTGAAGCGCCTGCTCCTCGCTCTCGCCCTCCTCTTCGCTGGTTGCGTTGCTCCTCAGGGTCCTGCTTACAACATGTCCCGCCTCGCGGACCAGTCTTTCGCGGGCGCGGTCCACTCGCCTGCTGATGGCGCGTTCCTGAAAGCCAGTGAGCTCGATATCCGCGTGTCTTTCAAAGAGCCGGTGGTGCTGATGTCTTTCTCTGTTGACGGCAACGATGCCAAGATCTCCACCGATGACAAGATGGAGTACGTGTCAAGCTGGAAGATGAAGGACGGCGCCCACAATGTATCCCTCGTCGCGAGGGATGCGAACGACAATGAGGGATCTGTTTCATTCTCATTCACTGTCGACACGAAGCCGCCCGCTGTCGAGGTCGAGCCAGAGGACGGGGGGTTCGTCACTGACGCCCGCCCCAAGATCAAGCTCTTGTTCAGCGAGGAGGCAGAGCTCCTGACCGCGTCGCTTGATGGCGATGACATGGATTTTTCTTCCAAGGACGGCGTGACTTACTCGTTCAAGCCTTCCGACGATCTCTCTGATGGGAAGCACTCGCTGGTGTTCCATGCGGTGGACCGCGCGGGCAACGAGAAGAAATTCGTATCCTGGTTCAAGGTCGGCGCTGGCAGTGACGACGAGCCTCCGGGGCAGGTGCTCGGCTTCTCTGCTTCTGATGAGAAGTCCGGCGGCGCAATCAGGCTTTCTTGGACGGCCATAGAGATAAGCGACTTCTTGAAGTACGAGGTGTATACCGGCACTACGTTGCTCAACACGTTATCCAGCAGGACGACGAACTCGTATGTTGTCACGGCGCTGGTGAACAACCAGCTGTACTGCTTCAAGATCCGTGCGATTGATTCCGACGGCAAAGAGGGGCCGTTCTCTTCTGCTTGCGCCACGCCCACTTTCAAGGACACGACCCTGCCTTCGTGCAGCGATGGCAAGCCGCGTAACACGATCGATTACACGAGCGCGGTCGTGAACTTCACGACGAGCGAGGACGCGAAGTGCAGGGGGTCGTTCAACACGGACGAGACGTTCGAAGAGATGGATTTCGCTTTCGAGGGCTCTGCCACCACCCACACGTACTCTTACTCGTTCTCGAACGGCACCACGACGAAGGTGTACGCGCGCTGCAACGACACGGCCGGGAATCTGATGACTTCCAGTTATTCGTGGGAGTTCACTGTCCATACGACGTCTTCTGACACTACCGCGCCCGCTATCAGTTCCGTGTCTTCTGGAACTCCGGCGAATACATCCACCACCCTGACGTGGACGACGAACGAGGCTTCTGACTCGTGGGTCTTCTTCGGCACGTCTTCGTACACGAATCACTCGCACTCGTCTTCTATAGTGACTGCGCACAGCATTTCTGTTTCAGGTCTTGCGGTCGGCACGACGTACCACTACCTGGTGCGCTCCTGTGATGCATCCAGCAACTGCGCGAACGGCACTGATTCCACGTTCACCACGTCTTCTTCGGACGCGACGCCGCCCGGTAGGAGCGGCGGCTCTCCGAGCGGGAATGTCTCGAACGCATCCGTTGTCCTGCAAGTGACGACGAACGAGCCTGCGACGTGCAGGTGGGATGGGTCGAGTGTGAATTATGCCTCGATGAGCAACACGTTCAACACGTCTAACAACCTGACGCACACGTATGCGGTCACTGTTTCCGGGGATGGCACCAAGATTTATTATGTACGCTGCGTTGATGCGAGCGGGAACGCGAACACAGACGATTACCTGATAACGTTCACTGCGGACACGGCTGCACCGCTGTTCTCCAGCGGCCCGTCCGCTGTTCCGGGCGCTGCGAACGCGACGGTCTCCTGGACTGCGAGCGAGCCCGTCACAGGCATCGTGTTCTATGGCATTGGTTCCGGGGATTACACGCATTCCCTGCAATCCGCCGCGCTCACGACGACGCACTCCGCACTTCTCCCGTCCTTGTTCAATGCGACGGAGTATTATTACCTGGTCGATATCTGTGACACGGTGTCGTTGTGCTCTAACAGTACTGAGCAATCCTTTACCACTTTGTGATTGCATGCGTTTGAATGAAGCAAAAAATGTGATTGACGAGGCGATATCTTCAGGTCGCACGCTCGTCGTCGTTGGGGAATGCACTGTCCATTATCACGGCCGCGCTGCTTCGAAGCTGGCTTCTGGTGAGCGTCTCGTGATCGTGAAGTCTGATGGGTCTTTCCTCGTTCACCAGAACAAGAACATGGCCGCTATCAATTACCAGCCCCCGAAAGGCGTTATCACGGCGGAGTTGGGTGATGGCGCGCTTGTGCTTCGCGCGTCCAGGCGCGAGCCGAAAGAGCTTCTTGAGGCTTTTTTCTCTCGCATCGATTTCGCGCAGTCGTTCGTCATGCGCGACGATCGTTCGCTGCGCGTGTTCGGAACCGAGAAGAATTTATCCGAACTCTTGATGCAGGACCTTGAGCTCATCGAGCCGGGGTTGAGGCCGGTGAAGAGCGAGTCGCCTTTGGGCAAGGGCCGCATTGACGTGTTTGCGTTGGACAGGGACGGCAACCCAGTCGTCATCGAGGTGAAGCGCCGCACTGCTGGGTTGTCTGCGGTGTCCCAGTTGCAGCGGTATGTTTCCGAGGTCTCGAAGCGGAAGGGCGTGCGTGTGCGCGGGGTCTTGTGTGCGCCCGGCATTTCCCCGAAGGCTTTGAACTTTTTGGAGTGTGAGGGTTTGGAGTTCTTCAAGCTGGATTACGAAGTGCACAATCCGAGCGCTGAGATTAAGGGCTTGCAGAGGAAGCAGGCTGGATTGAAGGAGTTTTTCTAGGCGAGGCCGAAGAAGTCGTCCGGGTCAATGCCCAGCTCTTCACCGATCTGCCTCGCCCTCTGCATCGCGCCTTCTGCTGTGTGTTTGTAATTCTTCTTCAGGTAGTCTCCTGTCTTCGAGCCCGGCCCGTACTTCTTCTTCAGGTACTCTTCCTTAACCGAGATCGGCACGACTCTGTCGTGCATTACCCTGCTGTCTGCGTAGTGGATGATCTTCGACTCGAGGCTCTGTGGCTCGTAGCCTTCCATGCTGTACTCTCCTGCTTCTTCCGGCGCTGCTCCGTGCTGCTTGACCCAGTCAGCCATTTCTTCTTCGCCGTGGTCGCGCAGTATCTTCTCTGATACGAACCCATGGTACGGGTGCGCGATGCCCCGGCCGATGTCGTGCAGCAGCGCGGCTATTCTGACTTTTTCCGCGTCCACTGGGAAGCGCTTTGCTATCTTGTACGCCAGGCTGGCGACTGCTTCGCAGTGCCTTCTCACACCCGTGTCTGAGACGTGCAGGTACAGCAAGTGCTTGGCTTCGTTGTGGTTCATACTCTGGCCGCGAGCTTGATGTCTTCTGCAGTGACTGTCTTCCTGCCCGCGTGATTGGCGAACTGCACTGCTTGTACGCATATCTCCCTCGAAACCTCTTCCAGGACATCAATAAGTGCGTCGCATGCGCTTTGGGACACGCGTTGGGCCCCGCCGTTCCGTATAAGTCTTTCTGCAGCTGCTCTTGATAGTTCAGTCATTATAACACCTTCTTATGTTTAAGGAAGTCGTTATTAATACGATTTGTGGTTTTGGTGGTCATTTCACTGTGACTGACTTGGCAAGGTTCCTTGGCTTGTCTACGTCTGTGCCTTTCGCGACTGCTGTGTAGTACGCGAGGAGCTGGCACGGGATGTTCGCCAGCAGGGGGTAGAATAGGTAGTCCACGTTCGGGATTTCGAGCCATGCGTCGAACAGCTCGTTGTTCTCGTCACTGATGCCTATGATGAATGCGCCGCGCGCTTTTGCTTCTGATGCGTTCGCGAGCGTTTCCCCGTACGTCTGGTCTTTCGGGCATATGACGATGACCGGCGTGCCTTTCTCTATGAGCGCGAGCGTGCCGTGCTTCAGCTCTCCTGCGGGCATGCCTTCGGCGTGCACGTAAGAGATCTCCTTCATCTTGAGCGCGCCTTCTGTTGCCACTGCGAAGTTCTCGCCGCGGGCGATGTAGTACGCGCTTTCCTTGTCCTTGAGCTTATCCGCCAGCGCACGTATCGCTGGCTCGGTGTTCTTTATCGTGTAATCGATGTGCAGCGGTATCTCCCTCAGCCTGTTGTAGCCGTCTTCGTACGCGTAGCCCATCGTGTATGCGAGCAGGTAGAACATGGTCACCTGCGCTGTGAATGCCTTGGTGCTCGCCACGGATATTTCAGGGCCGCAGTTCAGGTGCAGCGTGACGTCGCTCTCCCTGTCGAGGCTTGATCCGACGACGTTCACCAAGCTGATGACCTTGCAGCCTTTCTCTTTGCACATGCGCACTGGCCCGAGCACGTCCGCTGTCTCCCCGCTCTGGGACACGGCTATGATGAGCGTGTCCTTCCCGAGCTTGTCCACGAAGTACTGGAACTCGCTGGCGTTGTACACCTCGCAGTACTTCCCTGATATCTCTGATATCACGTACCTGCCCACGAGGGAGGCGTGCCTGCTCGTCCCGCAGGCGATGATGCACACTCTCGGGGCTTGGTGCACCCTGCGGGCGACCTGCTCGAGTTTCTTCTTGTCCTGCATCAGCGTGTGCAGAAGCTCTACTGGCTGTTCATGAATCTCTTTCAGCATGAAGTGGGCGTAGTTCCCTTTAGTGGCTTGCGTTATGTCCCAATCCACTGTACGCGTTTCTTTCTCGACTTTCTCTCCGGTGCTGGTGCTTATCACTTTTACCTCGGAGTTGGTGACCACCATCTCTCCATCGTCGAGGAACATCACCTTGTTCGTGTGCTCCAGGAAAGCGGGCACGTCGCTTGCAACGAATGTCTCCCCGTCCTTGAAGCCTATGACGAGCGGGCTCTCGTGCCGCACGCCTATGAGGAGTGGCGAGTCCTTGCTGATCGCCAGGAATGCGTAAGATCCTTTGAGCTTGAGGGCTGCGTGCCGCACTGCTTCCTCGAATCCCCTGCCTTGCTCTTCTTCGATGAGGTGGGCTATGACTTCTGAGTCGCACTCGCTCTTGAAGGTGTGTCCTTTGCTTTCGAGTTCGCGGCGCAGCTCTTTGTGGTTCTCGATGATGCCATTGTGCACGATTGCTATCCCTCCATCGCAGGAGGTGTGTGGGTGGGCGTTTTCTTGCGTGACGCCGCCGTGAGTGGCCCAGCGGGAGTGGCTTATGGCAATTGTTGAGTCGACACCCTCCAGTGCTTCGGGCACTGATTGTATCCTGCCGACTGTTTTGGCTATTTGCATGCCTTGGTCGTCGACTGTGGCGATGCCCCAGGAATCGTATCCCCTGTACTCAAGGCGCTTGATCCCTTGGAACACTATGTCTATGGCATTCTTGTCGCCCTTGTAGCCGATAATGCCGCACATGTACAGACCCTAGGATAGGCAGTGTTTAAAAGAGTGCTGCCGGTTTCAGTCCTTCTTCTCGTCCTTATCCTTTCCCCTGCGCCTGCTTTCCACGAAGTCTGAAATCAGCTTGTATACGAGCAGCAGGCCAAAAGCGTATATGGGGTACCAGAACATGGATGATTTGGCGTAGTATGCTCCGTAGAACTGGCCGACTATGAATGTGATAAGCAGCACGCCGACGACTGCTGTGAAGAAGTCTTCTATTGTGTCGTATATGTCGTCAACAATCTTCTTTACAATGGCCATGCAAAAATTATGAGGAAGGGGGTTTTTAAGCTTTCGGTCCACAATTATTTTCACATGATCGTAATCTCCGGCACGCCAGGCACGGGAAAGACGCAGGTAGCCCGCCTGGTGGCAAAATCGTTGGGCTTGCCGCTCCTTGATGTGACAAGGCTCGTGCGCGAGGAACGCTTATTCACTTCCAGAGAGAATGGAGTGCTCGTCGTTGACATGCCTGCGCTGGGGAAGCGCCTGCGCGGCTTTTCCGGCCTCGCTGAAGGGCACGTGCTCTGCGAGCTGAAGCTGCCAGCCCGCTGTGTTGTACTCCGCACTGATCCGCGCGTGCTGGAGGCTCGATTGAAACGCAGGAAGTACAGGAAGCAGAAGATACTCGACAATGTCGAGTCCGAGGCCTTGGACTACTGTCTCATCTATGCGAGGGAGAATTACCGCGACGTCTTGCAGGTGGATACCACACGCCGTACTGCAGAACAGACTGCTAGGCGCGTGCTTCGCGTGCTGGATGGGAAGGCCGTCAGCGACAAAGTGGATTGGACCGATTGGATCCTCAATCACTGATTTGCCTGCTTATCACGCGCTTCAGCGGCTTGTCCTCTTTTTTTCGCATGCGCCACGCCACGAGCGCTGCAGCCATGGGCAGCAGAACCAGCGGCGTCCACTCCAGCGAGACCATCCCCGTCGCCGCGCTCTTCCTGAGGGCGGTGCGGGAGTGCGCGTATTTCGCGTAGATGAATGCCTTGTTGTACTCTTCTGCGTTGTACGACTCTGATGCCTTGCTTAGGATGTCTGCCATTGAGTAATCTTCTGTCTCGTCCATGATTGTTTTCGCTGCGTCGTACTCTTCCCAGGCTTTCTCAGCCAGTGATGATATCGTGGAGTCTATCCTTTGCTTGGCGTTTTCCACGCGCCTCTCCAAATCCTCTATCTCCTGCACTGTTTCTGCCTTGAGTTCCTGCGACAACAGTCTCTCGCAATCCCTCTCGCTCATGCTTACGGGAATGATGACGTCCAGCTCGGTGTCTGTGGAGCAGGCTTTCAGCAGTCTCTCCTCATCTGCATCCAGGGATATTGATGATAATCGCTGCGCCACATCCTCGCGCTCGGATTGCATCAGGCCCCTGATCTCTTTCGCGAGCTGCTCTGTTTCCTCGGCGTTCTCCAAAAAGCAGGCGTAATCCTCTTTCCTGAAGCATGATTCAGCCAGCTCGTATGCCGAGAGCATTGCTGTTGCGTCCGCTCGCATGCTCTTGGCTTCTTTCGCAATGGCATCCACTTCCTTGCTCAGCGTTGCTTTCCTGTCCTTCAGAGCCCGCTCGACTCCGGCGGACTTTACGCTGCTGGCGGCTTCTGAGAAAAGTGTTGTGGCTGCGCTGAACTCCCCCGCGTTCTTGAGCGCGCTGGCTTCGGCAGCAAGCGCTTCAGCTCTGGAAACATCTTTCCCTAGGATGCCGGCTGCTTCCATAAAGCGCGATGCCTGCAGGTACTCTTCTTCTCTGGCTGATGCCTTGGTCATTTCCAGGAGTGTCTTGGCAAGCTCTGTTCGCAGGCGCTTCGCTTCCTCCATCAGCGTCGGGGCTTCCAGCAGGATCGTGCCCGCGTCCTTCGATCGCAATGCCCCGGCCTTCCTGCGCAGGGCTTCGGCGTCCTCTCCTGCCAGCGGCATCAGCAGCCTGTCGAGTTCTTCCAGCGCCTCGGCTGAGTCCTCTTCATCGCTTCCTGCAGTGAACTCCATGCCGAACCCGGTGCACGCCACGCCTTTCACGAGCACTGTTTTTTCCGACAGGCGTTCCACGCGCCCGGAACTCGTTTTTACCTGGCCTTTTGGCGTGAAGGGGAGGTCTATTATCACAGAAACGTTGTCCCATCCGCAGTTCATGCGGACGGGCACCCAGCAGTCGTAGCCACTCCGCAGGACGGGCGCGTCCACTGCTACAGGGATCGTGAACACTGCTTCAACCAGGTTATCTCCTTTCTCGA
Organism: Candidatus Iainarchaeum sp.; assembly: GCA_016939415.1. Classification (GTDB taxonomy): domain Archaea; phylum B1Sed10-29; class B1Sed10-29; order WALL01; family WALL01; genus JAFGGZ01. The sequence goes on from JAFGGZ010000032.1 coordinate 50,842, forward strand.
GCTGCTTCCTGACCTCACCGGTCGAGAACGCTATCATGCCTTCTGTGTCTGCCAGTGAGCTGACGGTCCGACGGCTTTTCACAGTCGCGACACTGTCTCGTATCCATACGCTGCGTTCTTCTGGCCCGCATTCCAGTGCCACGACCATCAGCTCTTCTTCCCATTCCATTGTCGAGAATGGCTCGACAGCAGAACCGTACGCTGCCACCGGCAGGGGTGTTGGGTTGAACACTGCATGCCATTCAACGCAGCCCACTTCTTTCCCGCATTCCGGCGCTTCCGTGAATGAGTATGTTGTGCGTTCCTCGAGCCTGGATCCTGCGTCGAATGCGTCAATGATCTTTGCGTAATGCGCTTTCATGATCTTTAGTTGTCCGATGGCAGCTTCGTAGTCCAAGCCGTTTTCGAACACTCCACCGAACTCTGCGTCATATCCCGTGATTGCGAGTGCCTGCTCCCTCAGCAGGGGTATGCTGGCGTACTCTCTCCTGGCCCGCTCCACCAGCCGCTCCCTCAACTGTCCTGCCTCTTCTGCTGCGAGAGCGATTTCTGCGGGCATTTCCGATGCCAGTCTCTGGTCAAGGAATGCCAGTTCCTCTTTTTCCTGCCGCGTGTCCATGTCTTTGCCTGCCCTGTCTAGGAGCGCTCTTGTCTTTGCCAGTTCTTTTTCAGCGTCTTTCCCGAGGAAGGCATCGGCTTCCATATCGATTAGGCGCTTGGCTTCTGCGTAATTTTTTATGCTACTCCCCGCGTTCCCTGTCGGTGCGCACAGCCGTTTCACGCGTCCCGCGATTAGCGCTGTTGCGGACGCATCGTGGTTTTCGCACCATGCTGCTCCCAGCGATTCCAGCTCGAGAAGCTCTTGCCTAGCCCTCTTCGCCTCTTCCCTCAGGTGCGTTGCCTGCGATGAAATTGATTCAAGGAGCAGCGTTGACTCGACGACGTAATCATTGCCCTTCGTTTCCATAATCCACTCCGCCTTCTTTGTCAGGCCGCTCAGTCTGTTCACCTCATCCTCCATGAATTCTTTTGTTTCTCGCGGCGTCTTCCTCGCTGCAGTGAAGTGCTTGTCTTCGAGCGACGCGATGTCCCGCTCAGTGACAAGTTCAACTCCCATGCCCGCAAGTTCGTCTGCCTCCTGTTTGGTAATGGATAGCGCGTTATCCGCTGTTTCCACGGCTTCTGCTTGGCTGGCTTTCATCTGCTCCTTGGCGCGCATGAGTCTCTGCTTCATGCCCGCGATTTTCTGGAGTGCGGTGCCGTCCCTGTTTGCGTGCAGCAAGGCGTTGTAGTGCGTTGAGTAATCATTCGGTGCCTGCAGGATCTTCACGTAGTCGTGGTTGAGTACATAGCTTATGATGGATGCATCGACAGGCATGTCAGATATGTCCATCCTCACCGACCCTTCCACATACACGTGCCCGTATTTCTGCATCGCTGACAAGAATGGCTGCAGTCCGCTGGTTGTCGGTTCCTCTAATTCCCGCGCCGTGCCAGCGAACGCGTCATGCGACTCGCTCACGCACTCGGTGCGGTCCGCGCCCATGCGGTCGAGTTCTTCCAAGTCGTTTTTCAGCTTGTTCCAGGCACTCTGTCCCGCGTGCACTGCCTCCTGATTCCCTGCTGCAAGGTGGCTGACCATCGATCGCACCCCGCTCACGCATTGCAGGGCGTTGAACGCGCTGCACATCGAGGGCTTTTCTTTCTCTGCCTGCAGCAGGTGCGTCCACGCGCTCTTTATGTGCTGCTCGGTGTCTTCCATGTCATCGTACCCATAGTCCAGGTAGGTCTTTATGCGCTGCTCTGGCTCGCGGGCGTAGCCGTAATCGCTAATCCGATAATACTGCAGCAGGACGTTGGCGCTGACCACGTCTTCGATGAGGTGGCCGTCACTGATCATGGCCGCGATGCTGTTGACTGAGCTGACTGCGATGCTCACAGTACTCACGGCCACGCTGAGTTCAGCCGGGATGCTGAGCGCCATCGCGTCCGCTACCAGCAGTACCACTATCATCCTCTCCCATCTCATGGAATCTCCCCCGCATGCTTTTTGTGTGCTGCCTGTTAAATGCTTTTCGCTGCGTTCTTGATTTCTTCTATACTGCGTGCCGCGCTTATCCTCCCCCGCAGCACAGGGCTTCCTGGGAATCCCTTTGCGAGGAAGAGGGCATGGCACTTCAAGTCGTTGAGAGAAATCTCGCCAGTGCGCTCCGAGGTGGCTGCATACTCCTCGATGAGTCTGATCTTATCCTCCTTCGCTGTGCTTTCCATGCCGCTGAATACGCGCGGGTCCTCCAGCGCTGCGCGGCCGATCATTACGTGGTCGCACCCCGTCTCCCCGATCATGCGCTCCGCGTCATCCGAGGAGTGCACGTCTCCGTTCCCTATGACCGGCACGCCCACTGAGTCCGCCACGCGCTTTATGACCTGCCAGTCCGCTTTCCCGGAGTATCCGTGCGTGGCGAGGCGTCCGTGCACCGCGATCATGCTGGCGCCCGCGCGCTCGCAGGCCTCGGCTGTCTCCACCGCGTTTTCCCTGTCCCAGCCGGCGCGTATCTTCACTGTGACAGGTACTGTCGCGGCGTCTGTCATGGCCTCGACAATGCGCGCCAGTAGCGTGGGGTCCTTCATCAGGTCAGCGCCCATACCATTGCCTGCGACTTTCGGCACTGGGCATCCTGCGTTCAGGTCTATGAGCACTGGGTTGTATTGCTCTGCCCATCGCACTGCCTCAACGAGCCGTTCAGGCAGGTTGCCGAACAATTGGATGGAGAGCGGGCCCTCTTCTTCGCTTGTGAGTATGTCGCGCTGCTGGCCGAAGTGCACTGCGTTCGCACTCATCATCTCGGTGCTCACGACATCGGCCCCGTGCTTCCTGCACATGATCCTGAACGCGAGCGAGTTATACCCGGCCATGGGCGCAAGGAAAAGCATGCGTTCTTGTCTTGTTTGTTCGTTAATAACCGTATCTATACCATACGTGATTTCAAGGTATCGGAAGCGCAGGGTCTTGCGGGCCGCGTGGTCACTGTGGATTTCTTGTCTGTTTGCTATGAAACTTTCTGGGGTAGGAGTCTTGTCGTGATGCTATTGAACCCGAGCGTCAGGTCACTTGGCCGCGCGTGATTCCTCCCATTTCTTCAGCGCTTTCGGCAGTGCGTCAACAACGTCGCTTGCAGTGAAGTGGTCGCCCAGCTTCTTTTTGCATATGTCCCCTGCAGTGCCGTTCACCCATGCTGCGGCGCAGGCCGCGTTGTACAGCGGAAGGCCTTTGCACAGGAACCCCGCCACGACGCCCGCCAGGATGTCTCCGGTTCCGCCGCGCGTCATGCCCGCGTTGCCTGTCTTGTTCAGGGTAATGCGTTTGCCGTCACTGATTTCATCAACCTGTCCCTTCCTGAGGATGATGAGGTCTTTTCTTGCAGCGCTCTTCACAGCAGCTTTCCCGAACAGACGCTCGAACTCCCGCTCGTGCGGCGTAATGACTGCGTTCGTCGTTTTCTTGGGGTTGATGAACTTCAGCGCGTCCGCGTCGATTACCTTCGGCTTTTTCGTCGTCACCAGCTCATTCACTGCCCGCGCTGTTTCTTTGTCCGCCCCCAGTCCCGGACCGATGATCATGACGTCGAAGTCAATGCCCAATATCTCTTTGACGTGCATTGGCGCGAGATGGCTTCCGTAGAGTTTCTTGGTGATGACGTCCGGCACCAGCCGGTTCATGGCATAAGCTGCCTTTTCCGGGGCCGCTATGACCACGATGTCTGCCCACGTCACGAGGGCGGCCATGGCAGAGAATACCGGCGCCCCCACGTAGTCCTCGCTTCCGCCGACGATGAGTATCCGGCCGTTCTGTCCTTTGTGTTGTTTGCGCATGAATCAGAACACGCTTTATGGGAATAAAAGCCTTCGCGCAAATACTTTTATACACAGTTTCTCTGAATTCACACATGGCCTGCCTAAAGTGCCCAGAGCCCGTGTATGCGTCAGGCATGTGCGCCGCGCATTTCAGCCAATACTTCGAGAAGAAGGTCTCAAAGACAATAAAGCGGTTCTCATTGTTCGGGAAAGGCGATGTCGTGGGCGTCGCTGCCAGCGGGGGCAAGGACTCGACCGCGTGCCTACATATCCTGAAAAAGCTGGGATACGATGTCACCGCGCTCACAGTGGACGCGCAAATCGGGTCTTACACAGAGGAAAACCTTGTTGCTCTCCGCTCGTTCTGCGAATCCATTGCCGTGCCTCTGCACGAGATCAGTTTCAAGGGCGAGTTCGGCTACTCTCTGAACGAGGTAACCAGCGTGCTGAAGTCGAAGGGCAACAGTACGTCTTCGTGCTTGGTGTGCGGCGTGCTGCGCAGGTACCTGCTCAACAAGCTGGCCAAGGAGCTGGGTCTTGACGTTGTCGCGACTGGCCACACAATGGATGACGAGGTGCAGGCCTTTCTCATGAACATCTTCCGCAATGATGCCCGGCTTGCGCTGCGCCAGGGCCCGGTCACCGGCGACTCTGATGCATCCGGGTTCGTGAAGCGCGTGAAACCGCTGTACTTGTGCACTGAAGCAGAGACTACAGCGTACTCCAAGCTGTGCGGGTTCCACGTGAAGTACGAGCGCTGCCCGTGCTCTGTGGATGCATACCGCCGGCAGTTCCGCGACTTCCTGGATGGCTTCGAGAAGCGCCATCCTTCGGTGAAGCACAACATAATGAGTTTCTATTTGGATAATGTCCTTCCGCTGAAGCCTCCGGTTGCATCGCCGGGGAAGTGCGTTAAGTGCGGCGAGCCGGCCAGCGATTCGTTGTGCAAGCGCTGCGAAATCCTCTCAATGCTCGGCTGAGTGTTCAAAAAAGCATTTAATCTCCGGCAGTGTGCTCTGGAGCATAAACCGCGCGGAGGTACTTGCATGGAGAAAAACATCGTTGACATGGTTGCCCTGGTGTTGGTTATCATCGGTGGCCTGAACTGGGGTTTGGTCGGCCTCATCAACCTGGACCTGGTTGAAACTCTTCTCGGGTCAATCCTTGTACTGGCCCAGATTGTTTACATCCTCGTTGGTTTGGCTGCCGTCTACATGATCTACTATGTGGTCAAGAAGTAGGCCCGCTTCCTCTTTTTTTTATCCGTCGAAGAAGTCTGATCTGACGAGTTTCACGTCGCGTGCCTCTAGCCACAGCTCCATGTCTTCGAGGTAGCCGAACCAGTACACTACCATGCCCGGCCCCCATAGTTCTGTGTACGGCTTGAGTTGCTTCTCGTAGTCGCGTTTCATCTTGGACATGTCGCCGAAGCTTGCTTTCGACTCTATCCAGTAGATCTTCTCGTGTGGCGCTCCGGTCTGGAATTCGACTTCCAGAGGCTCGTCCAGCAGGAAGTCCACGGTCTTACCACCGTTCGACTTCAGGTCCGCCTCTTCCTTGAACGCGCGGCCGCGTGCCTCTAGCCAGGAGCGTATCTTGGCCTCGCCTTGCTTGCCTCGCTCTCTCTGGAGCTTGGCTCCCAGTTCCGAGTAGACCATGTCGCGTGCAGTGGCTTCCATGAGCTCTGCCTGGATGCGTTCGTTCTTGATGGCGTTCGGGTCCTTCAGTGCTTCGCGCGCCTGGCGCTTGGTGAAGCCGTTCTCGCGCATGAGGATGCTCGCCATCAGCATCGGCGAAAAGGCCAGGTCATCAGCAAGTTTCGTGAACGAGTCCCCGCCCCTCCACTTCTGGAGCAGTCGCTTGCTCTGGCCCGTGACCTTGTAGTAGCTGCGTTTTACGTTCCTGACGTGCTTCTCGGTGTACAGCACGAACAATAGCTCGCGCTCGTAACCAGCCTCAGACAGTTTCTCTACGTCTTCGTATGTATTCAGTTCTTTCCAGATCTGATTGTATTCTTCTATATTCATCTTATTCACTTTGCAATAATTCTAACAGAAACAGCAAACCTATATATGCGGGCAACCCTTTAAAAAGCTTATGGCTAAATTGGGTGTCCAGCAGGGGTCCGAGCTCGTCCGCCTCGCCCGTCGCGCTATCGAGGACGCGTTCGCCGGCAGTGAGACCCGCGTTCCTGCAGGAGCCTGGCTGCGCGAGAAGCGCGGTGTGTTCTGCACGCTTAAGAGCCATCCACTGGATGTGTTGCGCGGCTGCATCGGCGTCCCTGAGCCGCTTATGCCTTTGGGTGAGGCTGTTGTCGAGGCTGCGACTTCCTCTGCGTTCGGAGACCCTCGTTTCAAGCATCTTTCAAAAGAAGAGCTTGGGAGGACTGTCGTGGAACTCACTGTTCTCTCAAAGCCCGAGGAGCTGGAATGCCCGAAGGACGAGATGCCCAGCCGCATCGCGATCGGCAGGCACGGTCTGATAGTGCGCCGGGGTATGAACTCCGGGCTGCTGCTGCCGCAGGTGCCTCTCGAGAACGGCCCCTGGTCTTCTGTGGAGTTCTTGGAGGCTACGTGCTGGAAAGCAGGTCTGGCGCCGCAGGCGTGGAAGGAGGAGGCGACGAGGGTCTACGTGTTCGAGGGCCAGATATTCTCTGAAAAAGAGCCTGGCGGCGGGGTGGAGGAGAAGACGTTCGCGGGGTCATAGTTTCTTTTCGAGTTCTTTTTGCTTGGCTTTCATCCTGAATACGAGGACAAGGATCACTGCCAAGACCAGCATGTACGCAACCCAGATCGCCGAGAACGCTTCCACGCCGTACCAGAGCAGGATGGGATAAATCCACGAGATGAGCACCAAGGCTTGTATGGTGGTTTCGAAGGCGCACACCTGCTTCTTGTATGCTTCTATTCCTTTCATGCCAACGCATCCACGCACGCGTAGTCCACGCACTTCTGCGTCGGATTGCAGTGCTCGTCCAATGTGCACTCGTGCTCTGTGCATACATGGTTGACGACTATCCCCTCGCACTCTATTCCTACGCACTCGCCGTCGGTAAGCAGCTCGTCTTCAGCGCATTGCAGCACTGCTCCTCCCCCGAGCTTGGGTAGCATGAAGACCGCGCTCGCGATTACGAACGATGCCACGAACAGCAGCAGGGCTTTCTGCCAGAATGCAAGGTTCTTGAATGCCTGAACCAATCCCATGCGCGGAACAACTCATGGGTTGTATAAAAGGCTTACATCATGGACTTTGCGAGCTTCCTGGCTTTCTTCAAGCACTTTCTGTGGAACCATTGCCCGCCGAATTTCTTTTCTGCCCCCGGCTGGCCGCAGACAGAGCATGCTTCACCCGCACTTTCCTGCATGCCTGTGATTAAGAAAGGCTTTTTATTATCCTTTCTTCCTTACTGTCTTATGGAGAGAGCGATATTCATCGGTAGGTTCCAGCCCCTGCACAAGGGGCATCTGCATGCATTGAGCGAGCTTGGCAAGCACTGGGATGTCACGATCATTGTCGGCAGCTCGGAATCCCGCAGGACTGCAGAGAACCCTCTCTCCTTCGAAGAGCGGAAAGTCATGATCCGCACAGTGACTGCTGCAGAGGTTATCGGAGTGCCGGATGTGTTCAACGCAGAGCGGTGGGCGCAGAGCATCAGGAGCATGATCGATTTCAGCGTCGTCGTGTCCGGCAACGCGTGGACGCGCGCATGCTTCAAGGACTGCACTGTGATCGACCCGCCGTTCCTCGAGCCGGAAACGTATAACTCGTCGCGCATCCGCGGCCTCGTCCGGCGGGGCGAGCCGTGGGAGCACTTGGTGCCTGCGGAGGTTGCGCAGTACCTGCAGTCCAATGACCTGCTGAGGTGGTTCAGATGAATGCCGACGACGAGATACGACGGCTTCTCGACATCGCTCTGGAGAACGACATCGGCCCAGGCGACGTGACTGCAGCGCGCATTATCGGCAGGGACCAGCGTGTGACCGCAGTGTTCGTCACGCGTTCCGCAGGCGTCGTCGCTGGCATCGACGAAGTGGAGTACATGGCTGAAAAGCTCGGCCTTGGGTTCAGGGCGCTGAAGAGGGATGGCGGGGACATGGGGTCCGGCGACGAGCTGGCTGTAGTGGAGGGCAGGGCTTATGACGTGCTTTGCGCGGAGCGCACTGCCTTGAACGTGCTGGCGAGGATGAGCGCCATCGCTTCCGAGACCAGGGATTGGTGCTCGCACGGAGTGCCTGTTGCTGCGACGCGCAAGACGCCTCCAGGATGCCTCTTCCTGGACAAGAAGGCGGTGCGCATCGGCGGTGGCCTGACGCACCGGATGGCCTTGTGGGATAAGACGCTGGTGAAGGACACGCACTTGGAGTGCCTGAGGACGAGGGGGCTGTCTCACCACGAGGCGTTTCAGGACGCTGTCACGCGGGGTGAGCGGCCGGTGGAAGTCGAGGTGGAGTCCGAAGATGACGCGCTCTTCGTCGCGGGCCTGGGCGCGGATATAATCATGCTCGACAACTTCTCTCCGGAGAAGGCGAAGGCGATCATACCGAAACTGCGTTCCATAAGCCCTTGCGTTCGCGTGGAGTTGTCCGGCGGCATCACGCGCGACAACATACGGGAGTACGCTGCTTGCGGAGCCGACTTTGTTTCGTCGAGCGCCATCACTGCTGCGGTAGTGCCTTTGGACATGACCATGCGCGTTCAGGAGTAGAGTCTTGCAACGCTTCTCCCCGATGGCGTTATCGACACTTCCTTCTTCTTTCCCCTGCGCTTGTACTCCACGTAACCGAATTCAGCCAGTCTATCGATCTTGCGCGATATGCTCAACAGCTCTGATTTCGTGGTCTCTCTATTCAGGGATTTCAGCAGTTGGGACAGGGATTCCACGCTGCCGGAATCACTGATCTTGGAAAGCGATTCCCAGTCCAGTTCCTCGAGTTGTATGGGCAGTGGGGGTATGAACACCGGTTCTTTCGCTATGGCTGCTATCTCCTGGTCTCCGGCATTCAGGTACTCGGCGGCCTTGCAGTATGTCACCGGCGCGTGGTTCACTTGGCACGCGAGGAATAGTGCTGTTGCCACGGTCTTGTTGCCTGAGGATATGTCCGCGAACACTTCGTGGCCGTTCGCCTTCTCCCCGAATATTGTCTTGCTTATCGCGGCGAACGCTGCGGGCACATCAAAGAAGTCTACGTGGATTTCTGTCACTTCGAAGACGAAGGGGTATGGGTTGAATCCGCTTTTTTTCGTGAGGGCCTGTTTTATGCGCTGGACGTGCTTTTCCACGTCCCTCTCCAGTTTTTTCGAGACTTCGTTGGTGTTCCGGATGATGATGACCTTGTTTGGCGCGTTGATGGACACGGCTGCGAGCGTGCGGTTCGTCTCCAGTCCCTGTGCCACTATGAGCGTTCTCATGCCTTCAGCTCCTTCTTCATGATCCTGAGGAACTCTTTCGAGTACAACACCCTTTCCCGCGACAGCTTCTTTCCTTCTTTGGTGAGCAGCTGGCGGTTCGCGTTGCTCAGCGCTATCGCTCTCGTGTCTTCCATTGATGTGTCTTTTGCGCCTGCCATGATGAACGCCCGTGCAATGCCGACTGCGCCGAGTGCGTCGATGAGGTTTGCGTCCCATGCCAGTCTCTCTTCAGTGGTCTTGGGTTCTGTTCGCGAGCGCTCTACTGACTCGAACACTTCAGCGACCTGGATTTCCGAGAATCCGTGCTGTCTGAGGAAGAACCATATCTCTTTCCTGTAGCGCTTCGTCCGGCCGTGGAAGTACACTGTGAGCAGCATCAGCTCTTTGTTCACGTCCTTCTCGCTGCTCAATTCCTTCACGGTCTTGAGCATGCGCTGTATGTGGGAGTAGTTGTGCGCCTTGTCCCTCGCGTCGTAGAGGGGCTTGACGAACCGCTCCACTACCCTCATGTCTATCATCACACCACCGTGCTTGCATAAGCGCTCGCCGTATTTAATGGTAGCGCTGGGTACGGTAAGTAACACGAGAGATTTACTGTCGTGTTCTGTCTTCTGCTCGCGTCAAAAACCCTTTTATTCCCCGGCCTGCAAAGCCTTTGCACGGTGATTACATCCGCATCACGTTCTTCGAGTTCAACCACGGTCCGGAGCGCATGCGCGCTGTAGAGGAAGCTCTTTCCGCGCCTGTTTCTGAGCCCGCGCTCAGGCAGCTCCTGGATCATTCCTCCGCTCACTTTGTTGTTGAGCAGGTTTCCCGCCTGGGTTCCGACCTGATCACAGAGGGCAGGGACAGTTACTCGCACCAGTCCCAGCGCTACGTAACGTTCAGGGAGGGCATGAACGATTACTTCACCCCGGAGTCTATCAGGGCCGCAGGCTTGCAGAAGGGTTATGACGCGCTCATGCAAGGGCTTTTCGAGGCGTACTCCTTCCTTGTTGGGAGAGGCATCCCTGCTGAGGACGCGCGTTTCGTGTTCGCGCTGTCCTTCAACTCCCACATCAGCGTCACTGTCCAGGGGCGGAAGCTCGTCGACTTCTTCGCGTTCTGCCTTCACTCCGACTACGGGGAGCTGCGCGCTGTCGGCGAGGCTGTCTTGACCGAGTTCGGGAAGCTGTTCCCGAACACTGCTCGGGCGCTATCTTGTGTTGCAGGCAACCATCCTCGTCCAGAGGAAAAGGAGCTCGTGTCGCGCGTCAACGCTTCTGGGTTCAATCTCGATGGTGTGACTCTCCTGAATCACACGCTGGATCCTGTGTCGCGCTCTGCGATGGGCGCTTCGATCTGCTACAAGTCCGGCGCGCCGTCCGAGTACATGTCCAGCTTCGACAAGGATAAGCAGGAGAAGCTGATCCGTCAGGTCGTGTCGATGGGTCATCACTCTGTGATAGAGCATTCCTCGTTCACATTCGGTTTTCCGATGAGCAGGGTGACGTACCAGCAACTGCGCAGGCATCGCTTGCCGGCCCGCTCTCACACTGACCTGGCTTCTGTGGGCGCTGGCTTCGAGTACGTGACGCCGCCGAGCATCGCTGCATGCAGGGAGTGCGCGCAGAGGTTTTCGGAGGCCATGGATGCCATCATTACCTTTCGGGAGGCGGCTTCTGGATCTGTGCCTGCGGTGGATCTGGGTTACGTTCTGCCGAACGCCGTGCAGATAGATGTCTTGCTGACGTCGAATGCACGGGACTTGATGCACATCCTGAACAAGCGGCTGTGCCAGCGCGCGCAGTGGGAGATCCGTGCCGTGGCTTATGGTATCGCAGAGCATTTGATTCGTCGCTGGCCAGTGCTCTTCGATGGGTTGGGTCCGGACTGCTTTGTGTCTCACTGCAGGGAGGGGAAGATGAGCTGCAGCCACCCTGAGGTCTACCGCGATTGGAGGGAGTCCCTCAACCGATGAGCGCGGGCTTCGCGTGATTGGTGAGCAGCACGACGCGGCTCTGCTCCGACTCGTTCACGACGTCGTAGCCGCGCAAGTGCTGGGTGATGCTTTCGGCGAACGCCTTCACTTCCGCGTGCCTCGGCATGTTCTCTATGCGCAGGCGCTCCCTGCTCGCGCCGACGAGCATGTATGCCTTGACTTCTATGAAGTCGGCTCCGCTCTTCTCCAGCAGTTTTGCGTAGGCTTCTGGCTCGGTGTCGTTCCAACCCTTCACGAGCGTTATCCTGATGCATGTCCTCGTGTCCAGTGAAGGCAGCAGCTCCAGCGTCTTGTTCAGTCGTTCCCACGAGTCTTTCCAGAGCGGCACGTTCAGCCGCTTGTGCGCTGCTTCGTTGGGCGCGTCGAGTGATACGTACAGTTGCGTGGGCATCGTCATTTTTTCGAGGGCTTCCGGCAGGAGTCCGTTCGTGACGAGGAAGGTGGTGAAGTCTCGCTTGTGGAATGCTTGAATGAGTTCGCTTATTTTTGGGTAGGTGGTCGGCTCTCCTGCGAGGCTGATGGCTACTTGGTTCGGGTTCATTGCTTCGTCGAGTTTTTTCTTGTCCGCGTTCGGGTTGCCGTAATATCCTTCGAGGAGTTTCCTTTGCGCGTCTATGGATCCGTTTATGATGTCTTCCGGCTCGTCCCATTCTTCCGGCATTGCCTGTTCGTACTTGTACGGTCTCCAGCAGAAGAGGCATCTTTGCATGCAGTAGATGCTCGGTGTCATCTGCATGCATCTGTGGGATTGTATGCCGTAGAACTTTTGCTTGTAGCATGTGCGCCCTTCTGCGAGCGAGGCCTTGCACCAGTGGCAGGTTTTTACTGCGCTGTGCCTGCCGACTATCCTGTATCCCATCTTCTTGAGTTCGTCTGCGTATTCCATGCATCTGTCTCCTGCAGTGGTGCAAGGGCTTATCTCATGCGGGTGATGCCGCGTTTCGCGAGGTTCTGCGGTGCTATGCCCGGCAGGTGGAAGAGTGTCTGCTTGGCGTTCCTGCCGTCCTTTGTTCTTGCCATCACTCGCTTGTGTGATACGAGGCCTTGACTTTCCAGTTCACTGAGTTTGTAACGCAGGCGATCGAGGGGCAGGGGTTTCATGCCTTTGGCTTCCCGCATGTCGTTGATCATGATCGCGAGGTTTGTCGCGAGCTCTCCTTTCCTGATTGTTTCCACGAATCTTCCGAGTTCGGGGATTGTCATCGGCGCGACTTCTCTCAGGCGCCTCATGACGCGCACGTTGTTCTCTCCTATGTTTTCTTCGAGTGTCCTGGCGTGTTCTTCCAAGACGTCTTTGAACGCGGGGTTGATGAGGTGTATCGCGCGTATGGAGTAGGATACTTCTCTGTCGAGCACTAGCGCGTATTTTGAGTGGAACAGGTTCTCGTACATTTTCCTCCCGAGCTGCATTTCCACCACGCTGCGCGTGCCGTGTCGCCAACTGCTCTTCGCTCCCAGCATCTCGAGGCGTTTCGCGACTTCGGTTATCGTGAATGGCTTTGGCCTGCTGTCGAATCCTCCGATGGTGTTCCGCACTTTTGTCTTGCTGATGTTGTCTAGGTTGCGGTGTATGTCTTCTGCCAGGCGATCCAGGAGTCTCTCTCTTTCTTCGTTCATGATTTTTTTGTGTCTCTGCTGGTTAAATATCTTTTTGCAAGGTGCGAAAAGCTTTTAAATCCCAAAAACTTAGTCTATTTGCTCTGTTTGGGAGGAGTTTTTCAATGGCCACACGGAAATTCGCAATCGCAAAGCAGCTCGGAGGCAAGCGCGTCATCACTAACAAGGGTGAGGAAGTAGGCAGGCTCAGTGACATCCAGATTGACACGAAGACTGGTGACCTCGCCGTCTTCTTGGTGGAGCCAGCCGCTGACTCGAAGATCGCTGCGACCCTCCCCAAGAACGAGGAAGACTTTATCATGGTGCCGTACAAGGCAGTTTACGCTGTCAGCGACGTCATCGTTATTGATGAAACCGCTCTCGTCTGAGAGCCCCTCATTATTTTTTTAAGCAGAGCTGCGGCTCTATGTTCCTCTGTTGTAGTCTATGAGGAGCTGGAAGAATTCGGTTGGGTACGTACGGGTCATCTTGCTCGCTTCGAACAGCGATATCTCCCCGTTCTTGTATCTGTTGATGGCTAACTCTATCTTGTTCATTCTCACACCTCGCAAAAATAAAACACCCTTTGCCCCAGGGGGCCCTAATCGTTACGATGCCGTTCTATAAAAGGATTTCGTCAATTTTACGTAAGCTGACGAATGCTTTTTGCACTCTCATGCGTCGATGATGAGTTTCCATTTCTCGACTCTTGCCTTCTTCCCGAGCGCTTCTGTGAGTTCCTTGTCGCTCTTCCCTTGTTTCCGCATGCGCTCGATCGCTTTGCGCGCGGTCTCTATCTCCTGGAAGTGCGCGTAGATCCAGTCACCGACTTCTTTGAACTCCTGCGCTTCGCGCTCGAAGCGCTTCAGTGCTTCTTCTTGCTCTTGGTACCTGTGCTCTACCCCCCCGGATTTTTTTTCTTCTTCTGGCAGTAGGAGGGGTGCGTAGTACTCGTCAAGCGCGTCATTGAACGATGGCCTCGGAACGAACTTGTCTTCTAGCACATGCATCGGGAATGGCACTGGCACGCCCTGTGTGCCTGGCTTCAGTTCTTTGTTCGCAAGGTCCTTGACTGCGTTGAACAATTTTTTCTTGTCCGCGCCTGTCGGCTTTTGCTTGTTCTTGTCCACGCCTGCTGCGAAGCACGCTTCTTCCAGGAAAATCGCCGAAAGGTTGATTTCCGAAGCCATTGAGCGTATTACGTCCTTTTCTTTGAAAATAGCTTCGAATTCTTCGTATTTCATGTCTTTTGGGTTCAATCCTCTGCTCTTTGGGTATATGTATGGTTTTTTTGGCTTTATTTCCCTGTCTTTCCATTCTTCGTAGTGGTCTGCCCAGCGTGTCAGTCCGTCTGGATCGACTAAAACCACGTTTCCTTTGCCGAATAGCTCGAGTATTATGCTCCAATCGTTGTCGAAATGGAGGGTAAGGACCCTATCGAAGCCGTGTTGTGCTATGGTTGTGAGTTTGCTGCCTTGCAGGCTCTTTCTTACGAAGGATATGTTGCTGTTTGTGGTCTTGGCTTCGTGCTGGTAGCGCGTAGAGTGCACACTGTACGCTGGTGCCAGGACCAGGTCTGTGCCTTGCAGTCGGAGTTTATAAACCCCCGGCTTTATTGTCTGGAATTTGGAGAAGAACGCCTTAATGTCTGCGAGTTCTCTTGCTACGGCGTTTGTCTCCAGGCTTGACAATGTCATATACATCTTCCTTGAACCACGTGAATGCTTTTCTCTTGAATGCGTACATGTATGCGAGCGCGCAGGCCATGCCTATGAAGTGTATTTCCATGCTGACTGGCGTGATGGCTTCTGTTTGCCTGCCTTTCACGACTTGTTCTTCTGCGAGTGCGAGTTCTCTTTCTTCTTGTTGTTTTTCTTCGAGGCTTTCCTGGACTTCATCCAGCTGCTGCCGTATGTCGATGGCTTCTTCTTGCGTTAGGTTGGGTTGTTGGAGTGCTTCTTCGAGTTCTTGCGCTGCCTGGTCCATTGCGTTGATGTCAGTGATCGTCCCGATTTTTTCTTCGACTGTTTTTTGCGTGAAGGCGTCGAGCGCCGTGTCTGTCGCCGGGAAGACGATGAGCGGGACTGCTGCGATGCAGGCGACGAGCACCACCACGGTTTTTTTGAAGTCTGTGATGAATGATGCTGCGATGAGCCCGCTTACTGCTGCGCTCGCTCCGACGACCCAGATGTTGGGGTGGAGAAGGGCGTAGAAGAACCCGCTGCCTATTGCGGAGATGAGGTACACGCAGAGCGCGTCCTTGCTTCCTATCCTGCTTTCCAGGACTGTTCCGACACCTAGCAGCACGACGATGTTGCCGAGCATGTGCTTGAGGCCGATGTGGATGAATGCGTATGAGGCTGCGCCGATGAGGTTCCTGCCTGTGACGCCGAAGGCGTCCAAGCGTGATAATGGGTGTACGTATGGCTGGCCGCCGCTGAGAAGGAAGTAGATTATTGCTGTGAGCGCGCACAGTCCCAGCGTCGCAAGGGGTAGCTTCTTCATGGGCGAGATTAACGCAGCACGCATAAAAAAGGTTTTGCTTCACTCGCCTTTCAGGAAGCTGAGCGCGAACTTTGCTGCGCCCGGGCTTGCTTTCATCAAGACTTTGGCAACGGTCGCCAAGCCCTTCCCGTGCCCCAGCTCCACAAGCACTTCAGGGTCAACGCTCTCCGCAATGATCTCAAGGTGCTCGTCGCTGAGCTTCTCGAACAAGTGCCTCACGCGCAGGATCCTCTTGAATTCCGCGCCGCGCGCCTGCCTCCACGCCCTGTCGTACTCCATGAGCCGCTCCTTGCTAACATCGCTGTCTTTTATCGCCGCGCTCCCTACTTCGGCGCACATGATCGCAGCTTCCAAAGCCGATCCTATGCCGCCGCCGTGAATCGGGTTCACCATGCGCGCGCTGTCCCCCACGAGCATCAGGCCTCCGGAAACGAAGCAATCCACAG
>JAFGGZ010000033.1 GCA_016939415.1 Candidatus Iainarchaeum sp.
CGAACGGCGAGCTCGTGCGTGATGACGTGTTGCGGGAGCGGCTTGTGCGCATTGTTGAGGAGGGCGAGGACGTTTGCGATGCGATGGGCGTTCGCGTGCGTGCGGTCGAGAAGGCCTTGTCGACTGCCGGCTCTTTGGCTGCAAACAAGTGCTCCATGCTCCAGGACATTGAGCAGGGCAGGCGCACTGAAGTGGAGTTCCTGAACGGCGCTTTGTGCAGGGAGGGCAGGCGGTTGGGCGTTCCTACTCCGGAAAATGATTGCGTGCTGAAGCAAGTCCTTGCCCTGCGATAGTTATTAAAAGTCTTGCGCGCGAAACTCAAAGGGGTTAATCATTATGGAACGCATCTACATGGATCACGCAGCCACCACGCCTGTGGACGCGCGCGTCCTTGAGGCGATGGCGCCGTACTTCTCGGAGAAGTACGGGAATGCATCTTCCTTGCATTCGCATGGCCGGGAGGCCAAGAGTGCTTTGGAGGATAGCCGCGCCACTGTCGCCGGGTTTTTGGGCGCTGACCCAGGGGAGATCGTGTTCACTGCCGGCGGCACCGAGTCCAATAACCACGCTTTGAAGGGCGTGGCTTTCGCGAACCGTGAGAGGGGCAGGCACATAATCACGTCGCCGATAGAGCATGACTGCGTGAGGAAGTCCGCGGAGTGGCTGGCCACGCAGGGCTTCGAGGTCAGCGTCCTGCCTGTTGATGAGCATGGTCTCGTGGATCCTGCGGAGTTGGAGAGCATCATAACTGACGACACGATCCTTGTCTCTGTCATGGCTGCGAACAACGAGATCGGCACGATCCAGGACATTCCAGCGCTCGCAGGTATTGCGCACGGGCACGGAGCTTACTTTCACACTGATGCGGTGCAGGCGTACGGCAAGGTCCCGATAAGTTTGAGCGGCGTGGACTTGCTGTCTGCTTCTTCTCACAAGCTTTACGGTCCGAAGGGCGTTGGCATGCTTTTCGTGCGGCGGGGCACGCGCATCACGCCTCTCATGCATGGCGGTGGGCATGAGCTCGGCCGGAGGTCTGGAACTGAGAACGTGGCCGGCATCGTCGGGTTCGCCAAGGCGACTGAGATTGCTTCGCAGGAAATGAAGTCGGAGGCAGGGCGCCAGGCGAAGCTTCGGGACAGGCTCATCAAAGGCATTCTCGGGATCCCGGATAGCGCGTTGAACGGTCATCCGACGAAGCGCTTGCCGAACAACGTGAATGTGTGGTTTAGGTACATCGAAGGCGAGTCATTGGTGCTCATGCTGGATGACGCGGGCGTGGGGGGCAGCACTGGGAGCGCGTGCTCTTCGCATTCTCTGGAGCCGTCGCATGTGCTTACTGCAATCGGCTTGAGGCCCGAGGAAGCGCACGGGAGCCTTAGGTTGTCGTTGGGCAAGCAGAACACGGATGCGCACGCCGACAGGGTTCTCGATGTGTTGCCGGGC
Source organism: Candidatus Iainarchaeum sp. (assembly GCA_016939415.1). Taxonomy (GTDB): domain Archaea; phylum B1Sed10-29; class B1Sed10-29; order WALL01; family WALL01; genus JAFGGZ01. Next base: position 1,444 of record JAFGGZ010000033.1, read on the forward strand.
ATTGTCGATAAACTGCGGAGGATGTCTCCTTTGAAGAGCAGGCGGGATGTCGAGGAGATGCTGAAGTATGAGGAGGCGCATTGATGTGTATTCCGACCAGGTGATCGAGCATTTCAAGAACCCGAGGAACATGGGCAAGCCGAAGGAGTTCAATGGCGTGGGAAAGGTCGGCAATCCCGTGTGTTTGTTGCCAGAAACAAAGTTGCATCTTAATGGGCATTTACGGAGCATCAGGGATGTCGAAGTCGGTGATAGAGTGCTCTCTCATCGAGGGGATTACTCCAGTGTCAAGGCGAAATCGTGGAGGGAGTATCACGGAAAGGTTCTTGTTCTGAAGAACAAGCTCGGGAAAGTGGCGCTTACTCCTGAGCATTTAGTTCTTGCTATTCATGTTCCCAAAAGAAGGAAGTTTTTTGATTATAATGCAAAGAAAGAGCTTACCCCCGCCTGGTATCATGCCGAGGACTTAGAGAAGAGAGACATAGTCTTGTATCCTATTCCATTTATGGAGCAAGATATAGCGCACGTAGCCTTGAGTGTTGGTAAACCGAGGTACGATTCCAAAAGCAAGGACTTGCCTGCGGAGGTTCCTCTGGATGAGGATTTCCTTCGCTTAGCGGGGTATTACCTATCTGAGGGAGGTATCTGTGAGCGACCATGCAAAACGTTTCTCTCATTTACATTTAACATCGGTGAACGTGAATATGTGAATGATGTTGTTTCTATCGTAAAAAAAGAGTTTGGGATTGACGCAAAAACTAAGGATATCCCTGCCAGAAAGACAACGCAGGTTTACGTTTATAGCGCGAGGCTAGCGCGTTTATTCAAAGAACTGTTCGGGAAGGGCGCCGCTAAGAAAAGAATCCCTCACGGATTTATGTTGTTGCCACCAAAGAAGCAAAAAGCGTTATTGAAAGGCCTCTGGCGGGGGGATGGGCACATGAATCTCACGAGGAGCAATCCTCGTGCGGGTTATGCTTCTGTTTCTCAGGAACTTGTGCAGCAAATTAAACTATTGCTATTGAGGCAACGAATAGTCCCTTCCATTTATGTAGAACACGCCAAGGAAGTGAAAGGAGTGAAGCATAAGACAGCGTATCGCATACACGTTGGTGATATGGATTCTTTGCGCAGGCTTGCTTCGATCATGGGCACAAGTTTCAAGTACGAAAAAAAGGAGAAGACGCATTCTTGGTTTGACGAGGACTATTTCTACACGCCGCTCGCTTGCGTAGAGTCTATTGAATACGACGGTGAAGTTGAGAATCTCGAAGTAGATGATTCTCATTCATTCGCGACTGATTCGTTCTGTGTCCATAACTGTGGAGACGTGATGTACTTGTACATCAATGTCCGGGATAACAAGATCGTTGACATCGGTTTCGAGACAATGGGTTGCGCTGCAGCGATCGCCACTTCCTCCATGATTACGGAGATGGCGAAGGGAAAGACCTTGGAAGAGGCTGAGGGGATAACGCGCGCTGATGTTTCCAAGGCATTGATGGGCTTGCCTCCGATAAAGGAGCATTGCAGCAACCTGGCGGCGGATGCCTTGCAGGAAGCGATAAAGGATTACAAGAAGAAGCAGGGGATCGAATGAACGCAGTGATAACAGGAGCAAACAGACCATGAAAGGGAACAGATTGACACCCTCTTGCGTTTCCTTGCTCTGGCGTTAATGATTTATATGCGCTTGCTTTAAGATTGTGCGATGCTTTCTTCTGACGAGAAAAACGCTTTAGCCGGCTCCATCGCCGAGTACGAGCGCAAGTTCAGCGCCTGGATAGAGGGCGTAGATAGGGACGCGCTCGTCGAAAGGGTGCGCTCCATTCGCAAGGACGGCGTTGAGAACAGGGAAGAGCTGTGGCTCGCAGCGAAGTCCGCGCTCGAGAAGAACGGCGTGCGCGTCCACGAAGCCCGAACAAAGGCGGATGCCCAGCGCGTATTCTCTGAGGTGACGGACGGATGCAAGAAGGCCGTTAAAGCCAAGACGAACACGTTCGAAGAGCTTGGACTGCGCTTCACAGGCGAGGTCACTGAGACGGACATCGGCGAGTGGCTTGTCAAGGAAATGAAGCTCAGGCGCATCCACCCCACGGGTCCTGCTATTCACGTGACGCCCCAAACCATCTCGAAGCACTTCGCATCCAAAGGCATTCACGTGCCTGCAGACGCAGAGGCCATAACCCACCACATCCGCAAGCTCATCCGCGCCAAGATATTGGACGCCGACCTAGGCATTACCGGAGCCAACTTCATAACATCCGAGGGTGCTGTCGCGCTCGTAGAGAACGAGGGCAACATCAGCCTCGTTTCCCGGCTGCCCGGAAAGCACGTCATCATCGCTGGCAAGGACAAGCTCGTGCGCACTGCAGAAGACGCTGCTTTCCTGTGGAAAGTGGTTTCCGCGTTCGCGACCGGCGAGCCCAGCACTTCTTACCTGTCCTTCATCGCAGCGCCTAGCAGGACTGCGGACATACAGAAGAAGAATGTCTGCGGCGTCAGCGGCGCTTGCGAAGTGCACTTAATAATCGTGGGTGATGGGAGGGACGAGCTGGCGAAGGAATTCCCCGAAGCTGCTTACTGCATCGGTTGCGGTGCGTGCATGCTGAACTGCCCTGTCTTCAGGAACCAGGGCTATGATTTCGGCTACAAGTACTTGAATGGCATAGGCATCACGTTCACCGCTTTCATGGAGAGCCTGAAGCTCGCTGCTGAGCGCGGCTTGTACGACTGTGCTGTGTGCAAGGGGTGCAAGCGCGCGTGCCCTGCCGGCATCGACGTGACGGGCATCATCCGCTCCCTGCGCGCCAGGGCTGCTGGCGATGGCTTGTCCAGTGCTGGCACACAGGAAATGATCTCGAACGTGCGCGAGCACGGGAACCCGTTCGGGGCGTTGGCTGAGGGAGAGGTTCCGAAGACTTTATACTGCTGCTGAAGTGATTCCGCATGAAAAAACTGTTGGCTTTGCTGTTGTTCGTCGCTGCGCTGTCCCCTGTCATGGCGCAGCAGAACGAGGTTTGCGTTGCGTATTTCTACAGCTTCACGTGCCCGCACTGCGCGCGTGTCTCGCCGTTCCTCGAGGACATGCAAGGGAAGTACCCTCAGGTTGCGCTGCACAAGTACGAGATCTCCCAGAATGCGACGAATTACCAGAGGTTTGAGCGGACGTGCACGAACAGGGGCATACTGGCTAAGGGCGTGCCGTTGGTCGTTGTTGGGGACACTTACCTACTCGGCGATGCTGAGATCATGCGTGGCTTCGAGACTGCTGTCGAGCCGTATCTGTCTTCCGGGCTTGCGTGCCCTCAGGACACGTGCGGCACTGTCGGCGGGGGTGGCGGGCCGAGCGCGGTCACGCTGCCGCTCGTGATCTCTGCGGCGTTGGTGGATAGCGTTAATCCGTGTGCGTTCGCTGTCCTGATATTCCTTATATCTTACTTAACTGTATTAGGCAGCAGGAAGCGCGTGCTCCGTATTGGGTTGGTGTACGTGACGACTGTGTACGTTACGTACTTCGTGGCTGGCGTCGGGTTGCTGTCCGCAGTCCAGAGCCTGCGCATCACAGGCGTTATCTACGTGGCTGCTGCAGTGCTTGCCATACTTGCTGGTCTCGTGAATGTCAAGGACTTTTTCTGGTATGGTAAGGGTTTCTCGCTCCAGATACCCGAGTCGAAGAAGGGCGTTATCGAGAGTTGGGTGAAGAAGGGCACTGTGCCTGCCGCCTTAGTGCTCGGATTCCTCGTGTCCATGTTTGAGCTTCCGTGCACTGGCGGCGTGTACTTCGCCATCCTCGGATTGCTGGCGAGCACGACGCAGCACTTCGAGGCCATGTCCTACCTCCTCATCTACAACTTTTTCTTTGTCCTGCCGTTGCTGGGCATCATCGCGCTGATGTACTCCGGTTTTGGGCCGAGTGATATGGAGAAGTGGAGGATGGAGAAGAGAAAGACCATGAAGCTCGTGTCAGGCATTGTGATGATTGCGCTCGGCGTGATAATGCTGGCTGGAGTGGTGTGATGGGCCTGATAGACAAGTTCATGGCCGGTAACACCATGTACTTCCAGGGGTGTCTCACGAAGTACGTTGCCAAGGATTTGAGTGACAATTACCGGACCCTGCTTAGTGAAGCGGGCATTGATTTCATAGAGCTGAAGGACCTGGAAGTGTGCTGCGGCTCGCCTATTCTGAACGCCGGCTTCCCCGACGATGCCAAGAGGCTTGCTGAAAAGAACTTCAAGCAGTTCAGGGATCATGGTGTCAAGCGCATCATCGCCAACTGTCCTGGTTGTTACTACTTCCTGAAGCACGAGTACCCGAAGATGCTGCCTCAGTGGGATATCCGCGTTGATTTCGTGACTGACGTGCTCAAGACCCGGTCGGGTGCGAAGAGCGGGAAGGTCACGTTCCACGACCCATGCCACTTGGGGAGGTATGCTGGCGTGTACGATTCGCCACGACAGGTCCTCAAGAGCAGTGGCTACGAAGTCGTTGAGATGGAGCACTGCCGTGAGGACGCGCGGTGCTGCGGCGCTGGCGGCGGTGTGAAAGCGGGCAATCCAATCTTGGCTGATGCAGTGGCGAAGGATAGGGTTGAGGAAGCGAGGCGCACAGGCGCGGAGTCGCTTGTCACTGTGTGCCCCATGTGCTACCTGCACCTCAAGGACAAGGGCATGCCTGTGAAGGAATTGTCCCAGGTTTTGAAATAGCTTTTTAAATGAAGCGTGGGTAATGGTTGCTCATGGTATCCTGTAGTGGTCCGCCGTCGCTGGCTGTTCGGCTGGTTTTGCACGTACTCCTCGTTGGGTTCGTTTTCCTCCTGACGTTCGTGTCTAACATCTTTTCTGTCATCGTTTGGGGATTCTCTCATCTTTTCGCAGTGTTTTACGTCTTATTCATGCTCCTTGTCATCGACACTACGTTCATATACCTTCTCCACAACAAGCTCGCTGAGAAGAATGTTGTGCAGTACTTCATCGGCGCGATCCTTTTGGGCTTTCTCACGCCGTACTCGCTTGCCACACTTGCTATACAGAGCGGGTGGGCGTCCGTCGCTGCCGTGCTCTCCTGCGGCTCCCTCCTGAGTCTAGCGTACTCTATGCTGCTTGTTCGCCACCTCCCGGATGATAAGTCCATATCCATCGAACCGCAAGTTATATAAAAGTGCTTATCCATCAAAATAGCACAACTATCTTTTTGGAGTGATAACAATGACTCAAATTGGAGGACAACCTATTTTGGTACTGCCTGAAGGCGCTCAGCGCCTCTTGGGCAGGGACGCCCAGAGGGCGAATATTTCAGTGGCTAAGGCTGTGGCGAACGCTGTTCGTAGCACGCTCGGTCCCAAGGGCATGGACAAGATGCTCGTGGACGAGCTTGGTGACATCGTGATCACGAACGACGGCGCCACTATCCTCAGCAACATGACCGTGGAGCACCCGGCCGGTAAGATGATGGTCGAGGTCGCGAAGACGCAGGACGAGGAGGTCGGCGATGGCACGACCACCGCAGTCGTCATTGCGGGCGAGCTTCTGAAGGAGGCAGAGGAACTCCTCGAAAAGAAGATTCACCCCAGCATCATCACCCGCGGTTACATCATGGCCTCGCAGAAGGCTATTGATTTCTTGAACGAGGCGTCGGACACTGTTGACTTCGGTGACGACGAGCGCCTGAACCAGATGGCGGTAGTCAGCATGACAGGCAAGGCTGCTGAGAGCGTTGGCAAGCACTTCGCTGAAATCGTCGTGAAGGCCGTGAAAGAGGTTTCTGACGAGTCAGATGGCAAGATAACCATTGACACTGACTACATAAAGGTTGAGAAGAAGCAGGGCGGCGACCTGTTCGACACGACGCTCATCAACGGCGTCCTCATCGACAAGGAGCGCGTGCATTCCGGCATGCCCAAAGAGGTAAAGAACGCGAAGATCGCCTTGCTGGACGCAGCTCTCGAGATAAAGGAAACAGAGACTGACGCGGAGATCCGCATCACGAGTCCGGACCAGCTGCAGGCTTTCCTCGCTCAGGAAGAGAAGATGCTTCGCGACATGGTCGAGTCGGTGAAGAAGGCTGGCGCGACAGTCGTGTTCTGCCAGAAGGGCATTGATGACATGGCCCAGCACTTCCTGGCGAAGGAAGGGATATTCGCCGCACGCAGGGTTAAGAAGAGCGACATGGAGAAGCTTGCGCGCGCGACCGGCGCTACCCTAGTGATGAACGTGAAGGAACTGTCTGCCGGTGACTTGGGAGCCGCTGGCTTGGTCGAGGAGCGCAAGGTCGCTGGCGAGGCCATGACTTTCATCGAGGACTGCAAGGATCCGAAGGCGGTCACCATCCTGGTGCGCGGCGGCTCTGAGCATGTCATCGACGAGGCGGAGAGGGCGTTGAATGATGCTATCGGCGTTGTTAGTTCAGCGCTTGAGGACAGGAAAATCGTTCCGGGCGGAGGCTCTATTGAGATAGAGTTGGCGCAGGCCTTGAACAGGTACGCAAAGACAGTGGGCGGCAGGGAGCAGTTGGCCATCCAGGCGTTCGCGAACGCTGTCGAGGTCATCCCGCGCACGCTGGCTGAGAGCGCTGGCATGGACCCGATCGATACGCTGGTTGAGCTGCGCGCGAAGCACGAGGACGGCACGAACAAGGCTTACGGCGTTGATGTGCTGCGGGCCAAGACCGCTGACATGTTTTCACTGAAGGTTTTGGAGCCGACGAAGATTAAGCGCCAGGCGATCCTCAGCGCTTCAGAGGTCGCGGAGCTCATCCTGCGCATTGACGACATCATTGCGTCGAGCGGGAAGAGGGCTGAGCCATCCATGCCCCCTGGCGGGATGGGCGGCGGCATGGACATGATGTGAGTTTTTATCCGGGAGGCGGGCACTGCCTCCCTCTGCTTTTTCTTTTGTTGTGGCTCACTTTTTCTTGGCGCGTTTGTTTGTTTTCTTTTCCTTCGGCCAGTTCATGTACGCGCTTCCTACGCTTGTGAAGAACGCGCAGTATATGCCGACGTCCGCGATTTCGAGGAGCGGGCAGCACGACGGCTGCGTCATCGTCACGACAGTGACAGCGAAGAATAAGGCGATAACTGCTGCGAGCCCGTAAACAAGCGACTTCTCCATATCCGCCCTGCCCGAGAAGAGGGGGGTTATCGCGGCAGTCATGAATGAGACGAATGCGAGTGGCAGCGTGAGGTGGAGCGGGCAGATGCACACCCCGCTCGCGAGGTAGTACTTGCATCCTGTCACGAGGCACGTCAGGTAGAACGAGAGTGCTATCAGAAACATGGACAGGAATCCATAAGCGAGTATGAGGCTGTACTTCTTCACGTGCTCTTCCATGCGAGAGATTTCGGTCACAGATTATTTAAATGTTTTCTTTCTTGGTGTCTGTTATCGCTTTTTCGCTTGTGCTCCACGTCTCCTCATCCATGTAAAATTCCTTGCTGTACTGCGTCTTTCCTGTTATAAGAGGGGTTGGTTCTCCGACAGCTTCTACGCGGACCAGCGCAGACCTGTACCATGCCTCGCCTGTCTTAGGCAGTTCGGGTTTGTTTCGCAGGGCTTTCATGAATTCATAGTCTGCGTAATGCTGCGCGACGGACTCTTCGTTCGCGTAGTCTGAGAAGTTCCTGATCACGTCAGTGACCGCGAAGCCCATTCCCACCAGTTTTTCCTGTACCTCACGCCATTTCCTTGTTGATGACTCCAATGTGGTGAGGCCGAAGTATCCCGCGCCATCGGCACGCAATGCCTGCGCGCCTCTCGAGAAAAAGACTTCCATTGCGCAGATGGTCTCTGGTTGCTCTGTTACGAATGCGTCGAAGCTCCTCTCGAGAGAGGGTGGCAGCGGTTCCTGCACATCGTAATGCATGGCTTTCAGGCGAAGGCCATTCTCTCCTGCCAGCCTGTTTGTTGCGTCAACCACGCGCTGGTCTATGTCTATGACTGTGACGCTGTTGGGGAGGTCTGTCAGTGCGAGGGCCACGCCCAAGAAGTCATCGTCTCCGATGACGAGTATGTCAGTGCCTTCGAGGTCGCCGCGTTGGTCAATGAAAGCGACTTTCGCTGCTACCGCTTCCTCGTTTATCTTCTCTTGGTGGAACACTCCCTTGTCATCCAGACGCTCGCCGACAATTCTCTTGTACTTCTCCATGATACCTGCGTATGGCAGAACAGTTCTTGCTCTGCAAGCCCCGCATTCATGATCCTGCCTTGAGCCCTTCTTCTCATCAGGTCCGCGCGTCCCCTCGTCTTCTGGCAGGCGGTTCATTTCGGAAACGAGTTCCCGCAGAGTGCTATCCTGGGCTTTAACAATCTCCCAGAATGACTTCCTGCCGCTTGCTAGCGCGTTCCTCACCTGCCTGCGAGTCCTTGCTTCACCACCCATTCAGCAACCCCTCCTCTTTTCTGTTTTCTTCACTCTCTGGGGTTTGAAACCCCTTTCCAAGGACTCGAATGCCCTCCTCGCTTTTTCCGGGGGGCCGCAGGTGAACACATCGAGTGCCAGGTACCTGTGTTCCGGCCAAGTGTGTATAGATATGTGTGACTCTGCGAGAAGGACGAACCCAGTCACGCCGAATGGTTTGAACTGGTGGTACTCGCTGCGCAATTTTGTGAGCTCGCTTTCTTCCACCGCGCGCTCAAGCACTTCTTTCACTGGCCCGGATCTTGCGAGGAGATCCCTGTCGCATCCGTAGAACTCTGCGAGTATGTGAATCCCGATTGCCATCATCCTCGCCTCCAGAATCCTCAGTCACGACACATCACCTCTTGCGCTTTCTCATATCCCCAGAATGAGTATGTATCTTTTAGCGGGAATTCTTTATAACTATTTCGTTTTGATTATCGGATCGGTCCCTCTCGTCCCAGTGACTTTTTTATACTAAGCGTCATTAATCTGTTCATGCGTGTGGCGTTGATCGTGCTGCTCATCCTGTCCGCAGCCGTGGCGCAGGAGATTGTCGAGCCGAAGCTCGTTGAAGAGCTCAAAGCAACAGTCCAGGATTCCGGTACTGTCACGATAGTGGACGGCAGCGCTTACGAGATCTCCTTGAACCTCACGGTGCCGCAAAGCACCAGTAACCAGGATGTGAGCTCGTTCGTGAGCAGGGTCGTCGACGATGAGGGCAACGAGTTTGCAGCCATTCATGAAACAGACCCGCCGAACCCGTTCGATTACTCTGCACTGACACAAGTCTTCGTGCGCGCCAGAAAAACACAGTCGCTTCCCGATTCCTATGAAGTGCCTCAGGATTACGCGCGGTACGCGAAGCCTACGCCACAAGCCCAGAGCGACAGCCAGCGCATACGCGAGCTCGCTGAATCCATAACAGCTAACGCCACGTCAGATTTTGAGCGCCTCGCCCTCCTATCCATCTGGGTGCACGAAAACGTTGAGTACGACGCCAGCCTCATAGGACAGAAGCGCGATGCCCTGTGGACGCTGGACAACAACCGCGGCGTTTGCGTCGAGTACTCCAGCCTGCTGATCGCGATGGCCCGTTCGATCGGCTACCCCGCAAGGTACGTGCTTGGCCAGTCGTACGGGAATTACGGGTGGCTGGGACACGCTTGGGCAGAAGTGTTCCTCGGGGAGTGGGTGCCGGTGGATCCCACGTGGATGGAAGCTGGCAGCACTGACGCCACCCACATTGAGTTCTTCAGGTCCGCAGACAGTTCTGCGGAAAGCAAGGTCTTCGCGCGCGTGACGAGCAACGCTCGCATGGAATGGGACAAGCACGAGTTCGCAGGCGAGAAGCTGAACCAGACCCAGATAGTTGTTCAGAACATCTCTTACGCGTCAGAGGATTCAGGCTACGTTCTCGGGTTCGGTTCAACAACGCTCGGCTTCGGCGATACATCACTCGTATTCCTTGCAGTCAACAGCACTGATTACAGGGTCGTCGATGCGAGGCTCGTGACGTGCAGCGGTGGCATAAGTGTCATCGAGGTGGTGAACCCATCGCAGTACCTCATACTCGAACCCGGCAAGCAGAGCGTGGTCGCCTGGCTCGTGACCACGCTGCCAGGGCTCGATCCGACGCTCGTGTACACTTGTCCGCTGACGCTCAATTCTGACGCTCTCCAAGAACAGAAGATCGACGTGAAGGTCCAGAAAGGCGCTGAGTCCAGACAGTTGATGGCGACTATCGCCAGGACCCGCCTGCGGTTGGGAGGGACCCAAACCGTGCTCGTTGAATCCAAAGCCGGCGGCAGCGTTGGTCTCATCACAAAGGACTTTTACGAGCTGCGCCCGTCTTCAGGAGGGACGACGGAATTCGCTTTCGACGCCATCCGTCCCGGACGCAATGATGTGTACGCATTCTCTTCAGATGGTGGTGTGAAACAGCTATCCTTCGATGTGGAAGAGGCTGAGGGCGAGGTATTCATAAGCGATATATCCGTGAGCCCGGCCGTGCGCTTGGGAGACCCTGTCGTCGTCAGGGTCGATGTCGAGAACAAGCGTGCTGAGCCAGAATCCTTGGAAGTGTATGTCGGCGAACAGTCCCGGAAGCTGAAGCTCACTGGCAAGGAATCACTAGTCTTCCAACTGTCTTTTGATGAGGCGGGAGAGCATGCTGTGCCTGTGAGGGTAGTCGCTGGCGGCGCAGTGGATGAGCAGGAGTTCATCGTTGTAGTCATCAAGCCGCCAACACTGTCGGTTCTTGAGCCGGAATTCATCGTTGGCGACGAGGGAACGACTGCAGTGTTCTCTGTCAGCCCGTCCGAGGGCGCGAGGAGCGTCTCTGTCAGCGTCAGCGGCCAGGAGAAGCTTGTTGAAGGCGGTAGCGCGTCCTTTGTCCTGGCGCCAGGCACGTACGCGGCGACTGTCACGTGGCAGGATGCGCTGGGCAATGCGTATTCCAAGGACGTGCTCGTCAATGTTCCCGGCAAGACGCCTTCCATCGCTTTTGGATCGATATGGGTTCTGGCTGGTGGCGTGCTGGTGTTCTCGCTGCTTGTCGTGCTTCTCGTTGTCGTCATTGTGGCGAGGCGCTTGCTCAGTACGGCGAAGAAAAAAGAGCCGACAATAAAAAGAAGCAGCCCGACCGCGCTCCCCCGGAACCCAAGGACATGAGTTTCGAAGAGGTTGAGTTGTGAGCGGTTCGGGCTGGATTTGCTTTTTCATTCTTGAGATAGGACCCTAGCACCCCTCTCAGGGTCGTCGAGTACGAACACGACGTGGGTGCGGTCGTTCTTCGAGTTGAGCAGGTACACTGACTCGATGTTGACGCCTTGGGACGCGAGTTTCGTGGCCACATCACCTAATTGGTTGGGCTCGTCCACGAATCCCCTGACTACAACGTCATTCTCAGAAAACAGGTATCCGCCGTCCTCCAGTGTTTTCGAGGTCAGTTCCGGGTCATTCGTCACGAGGCGAACGAATCCCTGCGACCCCACGCGGTCAATTGCCACGGCTTTTATGTTTATCTTCTTTTGGCCCAGCGAAGAGCACACGCGTGCGAGTGCACCGGGCTTGTTCTCTATCTCGATGACAAATTCTCTCATCATTTGGGTCATCATTGACACCTCCAGACTGGGTGGTTACTTTATGCTGCATCCCGTATTTAAATCATACGCAATGGTTTTATTCACTTGTTGGTTTAAAGTCTTCATGCAAGTTAGCGACTCCCCTGTCAACGCAGCAAAGTGCCTTTGCGCGAAGTGCCCGAGCTTCGCTGGACTGCCTGGATTCTACTGTGCACGCGGAAGAGCGCGTGGGAAAGTGATCTGCGCCGGCTGCAAGTGTAGGGAGTGCGCAGTGTTCAACGAGAATAGCTTAACAGACGAGTACTACTGCGATCATGGTGAGGAGGGTGTTGAAGCCGTCCTCAAGTCAGTGAGGAAGCAGAAAGCGGAGTGGGAAGCTGGCGCTGCAACTGATGAAACGCCCGCTCCCGCAGACCCGGAAAAGAAGGGGTAGAGTGCCCGGACCGAGCACTCTTAGTCGTCCATGGTCGAGACGTCGCCGACGTCCTGACCGAGCTCCCGGCTGAGCAGCACTCTCCGCATGATCTTACCGCTCCTTGTCTTCGGAAGCTTTTCTACGATCTCTATCTCGCGTGGGTACGCGTGGGCCGCCAGCTCTTTCTTGACAAAGTTCTGGATCTCCTTGATAAGTTCAGGCGTTTCCGTGTACCCCTCACGCAGCGTGATGAACGCTTTCACTATCGCTCCGCGCAATTGGTCAGGCTTGCCTATCACGCCTGCTTCTGCTACTGCAGGGTGTTCAACGAGCTTGGACTCGACCTCGAACGGGCCGACGCGCTCGCCGCTCGTCTTGATGACGTCATCGATGCGGCCCACGAACCAGAAGTACCCCTCCGTGTCCATGTACGCGGAGTCTCCGCTGGTGTACCACGGTTCGTTCTTGAAGTAGTCCTGGTACTTCTCCTGGTTCTTCCATATCTCTATCATCATGGACGGCCAGCCCGCGCGTACCGCCAGGTTTCCCACCTGCATCGGAGGCAGTTCGTTGCCGTCGTCGTCGATGATCGTTGCCACGACGCCGGGTACGGGCTTGCCCATGCTGCCGAGCTTCACGTCCATGGCAGGGTAATTGGCGATGAGTTGCATGCCCGTCTCCGTCATCCACCAGTTGTCGTGTATCACGAGGTTGAATGTCTTGAGGCCCCACCGGATGACTTCAGGGTTGAGCGGTTCCCCCACGCTGCAGATGTGCCGCAGCGAGCTTATGTCATACTTTTTGAACACGCCTTGGTCTGCTGCCATGAACAGCCTGAATGCCGTGGGCGCTGAGTACCATACAGTGACTTTCAGCTTGTCCATGATGCTGAGCCACTTGTCGACAGAGAACCTCCCGCCGGACACGACGTTGGTGACACCGTTCAGCCATGGAGCGAAGATGCCGTAGCTCGTTCCCGTCACCCAACCGGGATCTGCTGTGCAGAAGTACACGTCGTCTTCCTTCAGGTCAAGGCTCCACCTGGACGTCTGCAAGTGACCGATCATGGCGTACTGCCTGTGCACCACGCCTTTCGGCTTTCCCGTGCTGCCGGATGTGTAGTGGATGATGTACGGGTCGTCCCTCGACAACCATTCTATCGACAGTTCTTCGGATGCTTCTTCGAACAGCTTGTCCCACGAGACTTCCTTCTCTCCCAAGCCCCCCTCGCCTTGCACGACGACGTGCTGAAGCGTTGGCAGTTCTGCGAGCGGGATCCGCTCTTTCAGTTCTTGGGTCGTGACGATGACTGATGCTTCGCAGTCCTGCGTCCTGTCCTTCACAGCGTCCTTCATGAACGCTTCGAACAGCGGGACCACGATGGCTCCGAGCTTGAGCGCTCCGAGGAACGTGAAGTACAGTTCCGGGCTGCGGGACATGAACACGACGACCCTGTCGCCTTTCTTCACGCCCAGGCCCTTCAGGGTGTTGGCTGCCTTGTTCGTGCTCTTCTTCATGTCCGCATACGAGTACTTCTCTTCGCGGTTCTCGTCCACGTACACGAAAGCCAGCGTGTTCTTCAGGTACCCGTCTGCGTGCCTGTCTATGGCTTCGTATGCTATGTTGTACTTCCCTGTCTTGTGCCAGGTGAGCTCTTTCTCGACTGTCTTCCAGTCGAATGTCTCCCTAACGACTTCGTAGTTTTTGAGGTTGGGCTCTGCCCTCAGCAATTCAATTGTTTTTGTAATAGTCTCTGTGTCCATTTCAAATCACCGAACAAATCAAGTATCAAGCGGTTTTTAGCAGAAAAATCCGTGATTATATTATCCCTCTCATGGTTTATAAAACTAAGCCAGTGCGTTTTTTAATGAGCGGTTGATTATGCTTCATCCATGTTCGACTTCGTAGTGCTCGTAGCGGGCTTGGCGCTGCTCGTGATGAGCAGCAAGTACGCTGTCGAGAGCGCGGTGCGATTGTCGGGCTCACTGCGGGTCTCGCCCATCCTCATCGGGGTGCTGGTTGTCAGTGTCGGCACGAGCCTGCCTGAGATCTCCACGTCGATCATGTCCGCTTTGCTGGGTCACGGCGACATTGTCGCAGGCAATGCGCTCGGTTCGTGCCTGTCCCAGATAACGCTGATCCTCGCCGTGGCGATCATCTTCGCGGGCGTCATCCGCGGCTGGCGGAACGACGTTATCGTACTGGGCGGCGCCATGCTAGTGGCTGAGTTCCTGGCAGTCATAACTGTGGAGAAGGGTTTCATCTCCAGGTTCGACGGCGTCATTCTCGTGGCAGCGTTCTTCGCTTTGCTGTTGGTCGCCACGCGGCACTCGGCTGAAAAGTTTTCATTGCCTGCGCTGGGCAATGGGAGCAGGCGCGACTTCGGAGTCATCCTCTTGTCGCTGGCTGGCCTCCTCGTTGGCGCGAACCTGACTGTCACGTCCGCAGTCTCGCTGGCTGTCTTCTTGGGCGTCCCGGAGTTCCTGGTGGGTTTCTTCGCAGTTGCTCTGGGCACGAGCCTTCCCGAGCTGGTGTTCGACGTGACTGCGTTGAGGCGCGGTGAGTACGAGCTCGTCATCGGCGACATGCTCGGCAGCAACCTCACGAACGCCACGCTCGCGTTGGGGATCGGCCCGATCTTCTTGCCTGTGTCAGTGTCTTCCGCACTGCTCTCGCCGTTCGGATGGTACGTGCTGGTCGTGTCTGCGATGGTAGTGTTCTTCTTTGCCTGGCGCGAGCGTTTGGGCCGCCAGGCAGCGTTCGGGCTGCTTGCGCTGTACTTGTTGTCTTACCTGCTTTAGATTGGGTGATCGCCGCACTTCTCGTACTTCTTTATCTCAGGCCCCAGCTTCTCCTGTTTCGCGAGCGACTGGCGCATGACTTGCATGGCTTCGTCTGCTTGCTCCTTTTCCACTACGTACGGTGGTATGAGGCGCACGCCGCGCTGGCCGCACCCGAGAAGCACGAGCCCTTTCTGCAGGCAGGCGAGGAGGAACGCGTCTCGCTCCTCTTTCGTCGGCAGGTCGAATGCGAGCATGAGGCCGAGGCCCCGCGCGCCGCTGACTCGCTGGTGGCGGAATTGGAGTTCGAGCAATTGCTTTTTCATGTAATTGCCCATGCGCTTGTTGTGGCTCAGCAGCTTGTGTTTCTTGATCGCTTTTATGGTGGTGACTGCGAGGGCCATGTCTATGAGCGCGCCTCCACCCCACGTGCTTGATATGGCTCCGGATTCTGCGGGAAATAGTTTCCTGTTGGCTATGGTAGCTCCGATCTGCAGTCCTTTTCCCGCGGTCATGGCGTCCGGCGTGATGCCGTAGTGCTGGAACGCCCACCACTCGCCTGTCCTCCCGATGCCTGACTGGATCTCGTCGCATATGAATGGTATGTTGTGAGCGTCGCACGCGCGCCTGATGCCTTGAAGCATCTTCTTCGGTGCGGGCCTGTACCCTCCCTCGCCTTGCACTGGCTCGACTATGACGAATGCGCAGCTGTCGTCGCCGCCTTCCCTGCGTAGCATGTCCTCAAGTTCTTGCGGTGCTGTGCTATCGAACGGCAGGCGCTTCGTGTTGAATGCCCAGAACCCTTTCTTGTGCACGCGTTTCGTGTTGGTGAGTGACAGCGCGCCCAAGGTTCTTCCGTGGAACGCTTCCTCGAACGACACGCCGTACGTCGAGCCGGGCTTAGATCGCATGCAGATCTTTATCGCGTTCTCGACTGCTTCCGCACCGGAGTTTATGAGGAACGCGGAGTTCAGGTGACTGGGCGTGATCTTGATGAGCTCTTCCAGCAGGTCGAGGTGCTCTCTGGCAATGAAGTCCTGGCCTGCGATCTTGACCGGCGCTGTGTGCGTGTACTGCTTCACCGTCTCTTTCATGTCCGGGTGGTTGTAGCCCAGCGGGTTGGACGCGATTTGCGAGGCGAAGTCCATGAGCGTGTTGCCGTCCACGTCCTTGAAGTAGCACCCGTCCCCTTCCACTGTCTGGACGAACGGGAGCGGCACGCCCCATCCCCCGTTCAACTCGCGGAACCTGGCGAGCATGCTCTTGCTCTTCGGGCCCGGGATTCTCTTGCAAACCTCTATCCTGTGCTTCATGATTGGTGCTACGAGGCGCGGGTTTAAATGCATTATCTTTTCCCGGTGCTGGCATAGATTTTTAATCAGGCGACTGCATTACTTTTTCCATGCCAAGAAAAGGTAGTCTCGCGGTTGTTGTAAAGCGCACGTACCGACGGTACAGGGACAAGGTTAAAGCTGTACTGCCCTCTTCTGGCGAGTCGGAGCTGCGGAAAGGTTTTGTGAATGGGTTGGAGGGTGTGGGCGCGGAGCCTCATCCCTTGCAATCAGTCTTGCAGTACCTGAAACCCAAGCAGCGGCCGAAGTACGCGCTCCTGTACGATCGTTTGGCTGCGCCGTTCAAGCATGTGCTGAAGCGCATTTACCGGCTGCCGGAGGGTCTTGAGAAGAGCGTGCCCGAGCTGAAGGATCTTCCTCCAAGCCTCATCCCTCATTTCGCTGCGTCAGCGGTCAGTGCTGTCTCTCCTGCATACAATCTTCCTGGCGAAGGCTGGGACTACAATGACTCCACGCGCACTGTCTCAAAGAAGTTCGGCAAGCACACGATTTCCATCAAGGGAGCTGGAGTGCCCAAGTGGGCGAAGCAGTTGCACCCCGTAACCTGGCGTGAGGACGTCGATATAACGGGTGGTTTGGAGGAGCGGAGCTTGTGGGGCAGCGCTCTGATCTGGCTGTCGCGATAGAGTACACTGACACGACTGGGCAGAGGCACTCGGTCCAGAAGTCTGTTAGCATAGGGTTCAGCGGCAACACGACTGCTGGATTCGCTAATTTTGGCATGCGCCAGCGGTCTTTCGACTATGCGCAGTACTGGTGGCTCGCGCTTGTCGTGCTTGGCTTGGCGGTTGGGTATGCGGTTTACTGCAGGAGGGTGGGCAAGCCCGTCCTGCCGTTCATCGGCCGCAGGAAGGCGAGGAGCGGGGAGGCAAGCAGATGAAGCGCTGTACATTGCTTGTTGTCTGCTGGAAGATACAGAGCGGGAAAGAGTGACGTGGATGAGGCCGCAGAACTCGCTGAAGTTGGCGTTGAACTCGCTTTTTCACAGCAAGCTCAGGAGTTGGCTGACGATTACTGGCATAGTCATCGGCGTCGCGTCAGTGGTTGCGATCGTATCGATTGGCGCGGGGATGCAGGAGAGTGTCGAGGCTAGGATGGGGAGGATGGGTGCGGACATCATAACCGTGACTGCGGGTGGCGGCAGGGCGATGGGTGGGTTCAGGCTGCCGGAGGGAGGCGGTCCTGGTGGCGGCATGTTCGGCGGCCAGTCGAGTGGTGCTGAGGCGAACTTGACTGTGAGGGATGCGCAGGCGCTGAAGTCTGTCTCTCACATCGCGCGTGTTGGTGGCACTGTGTCGGGCAGGGCGGAGGTGTATTACATCGGGGAGTTGGCGACGCTTCAGATCAGCGGCGTTGATCCAGCGGTTTGGGTACATGTGACCACAGGTACTGTGGAGAGGGGGAGGGCGCTCGGTGCCGGTGATTTTAATTCTGTGGTAATCGGGAGCCGTGTCGCGGAGTCCACGTTCAAGCAGGATGTGATGATTAATCAGTTGCTCACAATCGAGGGGAAGACGTTCAAGGTTGTCGGCATTTTGGCTGCGGGGACTGATGACTCTGCGATCATCATGCCCATTGATGCGGCGAGGACAGTGATCGAGGATGCGGATGACGGCAACTTTGATTCCTTAGTGATTCAGGCGGAGAGCGCGGAGTACGTCGAGCCCGTGTCAGAGGCGGTGGAGGCGAAGCTGATGCTTTCGCGTCACGTGACTGAGAGGACGAAGGACTTTTCCGTCAGTTCCGCGGTGTCTCTTCAGGCGAGCATGAGCGAGGTCTCAAGCACGATGACTCTTTTCTTGGGCGCGATTGCGGCGGTTTCGTTGCTTGTTGGGGCTATCGGCATCGCTAACACGATGTTCACGTCTGTTTTGGAGAAGACGAAGGAGATTGGGATAATGAAGGCGATTGGCGCGAGGAACCGCGACATCATGGCGATTTTCTTGTTCAACGCGGCGTTGGTTGGGGGTGCGGGTGGTTTGCTTGGCGCGGTGTTGGGGACCGTGGTTTCGATGTTTTTGCCGACTCTCGGCGTGAGGGTGATGGGTTTGAGTAATGGGGGTTCGGTGTTGACGTCGGTGAGTCCTGAGTTGTTTGCTTTCGCTGTCTTGTTCTCGACGGTGATCGGCGTTGTGGCTGGCGTGGTTCCGGCTTACCAGACCTCAAGGCTGAAGCCAGTGGACGCGCTGAGGTACGAGTGATCAGTTCGGCTCAGAGTCCTGTTCTTCGAAGCGCTCGTACCATCCCGCCATGGTGTCCTCGGCTGGCTTTCCCCAGATGTCGAAGTTCTTGCTCAGCGGGGCGGGCATGGGCCAGTAAGCATTGAACGGGTAAGTGCCTATGATGTACGGTGTTTCCGCAACTACCTGCATTACCGCTTCGTAGGCCAGTGCCTGCTCTTCCAGATCTAGTTCGTACCTATTCGAGTACGCGGCGAACTGCTGCATCTCGTCGCAGTCGAACTCGTAGTCATTGGCTGCGCCGCCATCAATGCTCGGCGTTGAAAAGATTATCACCACCGGTTTCTTGTACTTGTCGTAGAGGGGTTTGATGGCCGCATCCCGGACGGCGATGATGTTTTTCTTCATCTCTTTGATTGTGGGGGTCTTGCTCTTGCTTAAGTCCGTTGCTATGGCGAAGTTGATGAAGTCCACCCGGTCGGGCTCGTATTCGTATGGGAAATCAGGGAAGACCGCTTCAGGGTGTTCGTAGTCCGGCCCGCTGATGAACGACAGTGCGATTTTTCCGCTGTAATGCTCGCGCACGGTGTCGATGAAGTGCGCGTACCTTTCTTCGATGTCATCGGGGGCGTGCGGGTTCTTCCACATGTTGTCTGCTCCGATGCGCATGTATTCGACGTCGTATTTCTCGGCTTTTTCGGCGAAGTACACGGCGAACTTGTCCATCTCTCCGAACCACGCGTCCCACCACTCCTGTGAGTATTCTGCGTCAGGGTCGGGTTCGTTGCAGCAGATTTGCGCTTCCATGAAGATGTTCAGCCCGCTTTTTCTTATTTCCGCCATGTGGAGTTCCAGTTCTTCGTCCGAGTATGTGTGGCCGAATCCTTCCGGCGTGATTACGGGCACGGGATCGCTCTGCGCGTAGTCCCACGCCGGAGCGATCTTTATCCAGTTGGCGTTGGCTTTTTTCATTCCTTCGTTCGTGGAAGAAGCGACTATCTCGAAGGGCTGCCACCAGAAATCAACGTGTTGGTATCCTCTCTGCAGTTTTTCCGCGTTTATTCGCGGGAGTATTTCTGTTTCTTCGGCAGCGCTTTCCACTTCCGGCAGTTCTTCGCCTGGTGCTGGCCACCAGCGCCACTTGCTGACTGTGTCTGTGAGGTTTTTTCCGGGTTGGAGTTCTACGGATCGTTTCGCATCCTCTGAGTCCGGGGTGAATTCTTCTGCTGTTAGGAATCCCTGGCTGTCGATGTTGTACCTGTATGTGGTTGTTCCCAGATGTATTGGGAGTTGTGTCTGCCAGACGTGTTCGTTGATTTGCTGCATCTTCACGTTCCCTACTTGATTGTCTTCTTTGTCCCACAGCTGGATGTAGACGCCATCGGCGAAGAAGCTGTTTTCCGGGATGGTGACTGTGAATGTTGTCATGTCGCTGGTTGGTTGCGTTCCACTTTTTTCTCTCTCGCATAATTGCCGGCAGGCAGTGTCTCGGAAGTCGTTGCAGTCCGCTGGCCAGGATATAGCGCCTGCTTTGTAGTCTTGGCAGAGCTCTTTCATTCCCGGCGGGAGGTCGCAGCTTTGCGGGAAGCACCCGAGGTCGTCAAGGTACTCCTGTGCCGGAGGCGCTGTGGGTTGCTCGATGCATCCTGCTATGAGTATTATCGTGGTTATGAAGATGAGGCTTGATTTCATGTTCGTCACTAGACTCGATTTACACATATAAAGACGCCGCCTCCATCGCGGTTTGCGTTACTGCCTCTTTTCGTACCTCGCTTCTATCATTTCCCGTACGAATTCCGTCCCTGCGTACTTCACCTTGCGTCGTGTCGTCCGCAGTTCTTTTTCCTTGAATGCAGTCATCAGTTCCCGCAGCTCGCTGACTGTGAAGTAGTGGTAGGATATCCCGCGCTTCCCGCGGAGAAAGGTGCCGGCCTCGCCGGTGGCTTGGCCCTTGCCGCAGCGCATGTCGCCGGTGGAGAACACTCGCACCAGCAGAACACCTCCTTGTTTTAGCACGCGCCTCGCTTCGGCGACTGCCTTCGCCTTGTCTTCGACGTGCTCGAGTACGTGGAACGCGATTACCGCATCGAATGAATTGTCAGCGAACGGAAGCGCGCAAGCGTCGGCGACGCGCACATCCGCGTTGAGGTCCTTGCAGAGTTCTACTGCGTGCGGTGATGAGTCGATTGCCGTGACTGCGCTGCCGGTCCTTATCAGTGCGGCGAGCGTTTTCCCGTTGCCGCACCCGAGCTCGAGCACCTTGCCTTTCGGTACGTCGAAGTCGAGGTGCGGTGGGCCTTGCCAGAGCCTGCCTCGCTCTCGGTACTCGCGATCCCAGCGCCAGGTCTGTGATTTCTTGTCCACAAACTGTTTTTCCATGTTGCAGTAAATAATCTTATCTTTGAGTAGTGCTGTCCTTGACTTTTTCGTGCCCGGCTCAGAAGCTAC
>JAFGGZ010000034.1 GCA_016939415.1 Candidatus Iainarchaeum sp.
CCTCCCACCAGAGCTGCTGGACGTAATCGAGCAGGTGATTGAGCCGCTTGAACCAACAGAAGCGAACCAGACCGAGCCCGCCCCACAACCAGCGCCGGAACCCATCGTGCCGGAAGCTGAGGAGGAACATGCTTGCCTCAAGCTCGTTGACGGCACTGATACGGGGTACGCGCAGCAGTGCTTCGGCACTCAGTACCGCGTGTGCGTGCTGGAGTTCTTGAAAGCGGGTAGAGCGATTCAGACGGGCGAGAAGGTTATTGAGAATGGGTGGAGCACGACACAGCTGCACAAAGCCTACTTCAGCGCAGCGTTGCGATGCGCCGGCGAGGCCAGTAGCGCAGGCATCGCGCTGCCGGAGAAGACTGTTTACCACCTCGGCGATTACCTGGAAGGGGTAACGCCCGTTACCACGGCAGCCGACCTGGACAGGATCATTTCAGAGCTCGAGGAGATGGAGGCATGAAGCCGGTCATCGCCGTGATGCTCGCCATGCTCATCGCGGGATGCATCGGCCCGACAGCAACGCTCGAGGAAGCACCCGCAGTACCGGTACCTGAAGAAGTCATCCAGACCGAGCCTGAACTGCAACCAGAGCCCGAACCAGAAGCAGAGCCAGAACCACCCAAACCAGAGAACCCGTGCGCCGAAGCAGTGAAGAGTCTTTACGGCTCGAGTTCAAGCAATGTGAGCGCTGCTGCCAAATGCTTTGAGGACTCGGAGACGTACTTGGATTGCGTTTACTACTTCCTTGCGAGGGCGAGGGAGGTCGAGCTCGAGAAGAACAATATCGGATTGGATGTCATACCCTTGTACTCACGGGCATTGCGCTGCGCCGTATTGCTTGGCGAAGACTCGCCGGTAGTGAACTTGAAAAAGAATATCGACGGGTATTACAGTTGCTATGAAGGCGGGGGTGCCTGCTGGTTCACTGCAGAAGAGATGGATGCGCTGATAGAAGAGGTCGGAGTTAGCTAGGTAACGTACTTCTTGATGATCTCCGTCGTGACCTTCAGCGCTTTGGCGACTTCTGCCTCGCTGCGGGCGCCTGTGCAGATGACCTTGCCGTTCTTGAACAGGAGCAGGGACGATCGCGGGTTCTGCAGTTTCAGGATCGCGCCAGGGAACTGCTCGGGCTCGTACTCGATTGTGTCCACGTCGCGCGCGAGAGCGAACAGGTCCAGCTCGACGTTGAAGTTCGCTGAAGCTACCATGTTGACTACCTTGATGTTGTACTTATTCTCCTTCATGGAGACACCTCACGTTCCTTATAAAACCCTTTATATATAAAGCATATAGCTTTTTATAGGGCGCGGCGCAAAAACACGCTCAATAAAACCCTTTCACTTTTTGGAGGAATCAAGAATGGTAGAATATCAGACAATAAACGCGCAAGAATTCAAGTACGGAAACAACAACTTCATTGAGGTTGCGCGCAAGAAGGTAGAAGACAACGAGTTTATCAGCATGTCGAAGGGTTACTTCACGCCCGACGGCCAGAAAAGGTACAAGGGTGGAATAGGTTTCCCCGACGAAGCAGAGCTCAAGCAGTTCATCATTGAAACGCTTGGCTCGATCTGAAAAACACCGGGGGAGCCGCAAGGGTTCCCCGACAACTTTTTTTGCAAATCTTTTTTAAACCCGGCGCACTTAATCACTGCATGGTTGAACCAAGGCAAAAAGCATACCGGAAGCTTGGGGAGTGGGCAGGCAAGTACAATGCCTTGCACGAACAGCACGCGAAAGCCCTCGGACAGCTGAGATTGTTCAACAGGGAGCGGGATACCGCCCAGAACTACAAAGACCCAGAATTCAGAAAGCAGGAAAAGGCGCTCATCAAGGACATCCTCAAGAACAAGGAGATCCTGAACAGCTTCACAGAAGAAGAACTGCTCACCCAGTACATCAAGAAACAGTACGGCGACAAAGCAGCCATCGCCTTAGGGGGGTCAGAAGCACTAGACACGAACCAGCGAGGGGTTTATATGGACAAGGGCGGCGTCAAGTTCAAGGACTACGACGTCGTGGTGTTCACCCCGCAAGACAAGACCACAACAAGCGAATTCCCCGACATGCACGAAGACCTGTTCGGCTACATAATGCTCATCAAGAAAGGATTGCTTGACGAGAAGATCAAAGCGAAGAGGATGATGAACCCGAAATACGAGATGACAATCCACAACTCCCAATTCCTCGACCTGCACGTACTCCCAAAAGAAATGCCCGCGTACCACTCTTTCGGATACTCCACAACACAATCCGTCGTGAAAAACCTGGCGAGACTGGGGCTGAAGCCCCTCCATGACCACGACTTTGTGAGGGCATGGGAGCACTCAGAGAAAGCAATCGCAGTCATGGAACTACTAAGCCACGCCGAGAACGGGATGACGCTGGATGAACTGACTGAAGATTTCATCGGGCCAAAAGTGCTCTACAAACACGACGTGGATGTCATGGAAACGCAAGAAGCGCCGGAACTGGAAGAAAGGTATTATATGGCATTCAACCAAAGCAGGATCAAGAAAAGCATCCAGTCAGGATTGACACAAGTCCTGAAAAACCTTAGGAGACTGGGATTTTTAGAGGAACGGCAAATAGGAAAACGCATAGAATACGCGCTCACAGAAAAGTTGAAAAGCGAGCACAGTCTAAGCAGTAGGATACAAAAGGTCTGGAACGCACAGCGAACGGAGGCGGAAGCATGAACCAAGGAAAACTAATCCTCATCAAGATCGGGGGGAGCGTAATCGCCCCGAAACTCAGTGGAAAGAAAGCAGAGATGCGCAAGGACATCCTCAAGAACATCTACGAGGACGTGAAAAAACTGAAAGAGGAAGGCTACCGCGTCGGCATCGTATTCGGTGGGGGCAACTACGCGCACTCCGCAGTCTATGACAGCCACATAATACGCACGATACAAAACCTCCGTGAGGAAGGGGAATTCGACAGACTCATCAAACAACTCGAGAGGAGGGGTAAGACACTCGAACAAGCAGTCAACGAAGTGAACGAAGCATCGACTGATCTGCTGAACGAGAGCATCAAAACTGCGAGAGAGCATGGCCTCGAACTCAAGCGGGTAATCGACCCGGAACACGTCCACTACCGGCCAGAAGGAAAGGAATACGCAATGCACCACGACGCGATAGAAGGATTCAGGCACGCAATAGAGCACACAGAGACGATTCCAGTGGGCGTGGGCATGATTGTGAGCAGGGACCCAACATTCTATGGCTTGAAGCACAAGATATGCTCTGCCGACAATCTCCTCGAACCACTCGCCAAAGAACTAGAACCTGACATGGTGATATACGCCACAGACGTGGACGGCATCTATGAAACGAACCCTCAAGTCAACAAGAGCGCCGAACTCATACCCCGCGGCACTTTCGAGAAGATAGAGGAACGGGTAAAATCAGCAGAGGTAACGCGCATAGACGCCACAGGAGGCATGCTCGGCAAACTCCAGGCAATCAAGAAAATAACCGAGGCGGGCGTGCCTGTCCGCGTCATAAACGGCACAATCAAAGGCAACATATACCGCGCAGCCAAAGGAGAAGAGATAGGCACTCACGTCCTGCCAGCGCACAGACCTAAAGCATGAACAGCATCAGAACGCTTCCAAGCCCTCGTTCTCCAAGAACTCGCCGTCGTCGTACACGAGGTTGCCGCGCACCCACGTCTTCTCGGGCCAGCCGCGCAGCAAGAACCCGACGTACGGAGTCCAACCGCACTTGCTCGCAACATCATCCGACGTGATCTCCTTCTCCTTTTCCATGTCCACGAGCACGAAATCCGCATCAAAACCCGTCCGGATAAAACCCTTCCCGCTCAAGCCAAACAACTCAGCGGGATTCCCGCTCGTCCTCCGAACCAAGTCATCCCACGACAGCGTGCCCTTAACCACCTCATTCAACAGAAGCGGCAGCATGTACTCCACACCAGGCACTCCAGCAGGCGCTTCCTTGAACTCACTGCTCTTCTCATCACGCGTGTGCGGGCTATGATCAGTCGCAAAGCACGTGATGAGATCCAACGCGCCCCACAACGCCTCCCTATCCGCAAGCTCGCGCAGCGGCGGGTTCGTCTTCCCGAAGTTCCCAAGCGTGCCCAAATCAGAATCAGAGAGAAAGAGATGATGAGGCGTGGCCTCAGCAGTCACGCGACCCCTCGAATAACGCAGCACATCCAACTCCTTCCTCGTACTCACATGCAGCAAGTGCAACCGGTTGCCGACAACCTTGCTGATTATAGCAGCGCGGCTCGCAGCCTCAGCAGCACAAATCGGAGGGCGAACCCTCGCGTGAACCGATGGGTCCGAAGAACCATTAACACCCTTCTCGAACGCGCGGGCAAGCGCATCATTCTCCGCGTGCACCGCAACAAGCAAGTCATTCTCCTTGGCAGCGCTGAAGACATCAAATAAGTCAGCATCATTGCCGACAACCAAGCCATCCCCGGAAGCGCCCATAAACACCTTCACGCTCGCGACATTCCTGATCGAACGAATCTCCTCCAGGTTGCCCGCAGTCCCAGCAAAGTGGAACCCATAATCCACGATGCTCTGCTTGCCTGCAGCAGACCGCTTCCCATCCAACAGCTTCCACGTCGTCGCCGGAGGGTCATTATCCGGCATGTCCAGAACCGTCGTGACTCCGCCCTTCGCAGCAGCCCTGCTCCCCGAAAACCAGTCATCCTTGCCGTTCCCAGGAGACATGAAATGAACATGCGGGTCGATGACCCCCGGCAAAAGAACCTTCCCCCCGCAATCCACGCGCTGAAAAGAAGAAGGAGTGCTAAAGCCACCAACACCCACGATAACCCCCTCAGAGACGAGCACACGCGAGCTGACGAGCGAGCCATCCTGAACCAGCCTGCAATTATCAAAAACACTGTCCATGAAACCACCAGCCCGCAATGTTGTGAGCAAAAAAGTTTAAAGGGTTATCGGTCGGGTTTTTTAACGACGGACGCGTAACACACAAGAGGTGTTCAAGTGAGAGACTCATTCAGGATCTTCAACGTCGAGTTCGCCGACAAGAAAGCCAGGGACGGCACCGCACTTACAGCCACGCTCGAAAAGCACAGGTTTTCAGGCAAGAAAGGCGAACGCGCAGGATTCGGCCAAGTCAACCACGCACCCGCACACAACAAGGTATTCGCCGAATTCCTATGGGAAGAAACCCGACGGATACTGAACCCGGACACGCGCGTCCTCGAACCGGTCACAGAACTCAAACGCATGCAAATCGAATTCTACCCGAAGAAAGGCCTGGCCAAACTCAGCGACGGCAGGAACTCATCAGTCAACAGGGCGTTCGAATTCGTCAACGCCTGCACCCAACTATCATACCGCCAGTTCCGCGTCGGCGAAAAACACTTCGAATGGCTCCTCAAAAAAGCAGACAACGTCCGCAAGGCAAAACTCTTCACATCCGACCCGGAACTCCGCGAAGCAGGCCTAAAAGGAGACAACGTCACCACAAGCGACGTGTACCAGCGCATCCTGGAAAAAGGCGGGCGCTTGAAAGAGCTGGAATCAGTCATAGACCTATCTGGAATCCAGTGCTCAGTCTCACTCAACATGGCGGCCACAATCAGCGTGTCAGCAAGAAAGAACGAGGACGACGCCACAGAAGCAGTCCTCGCAAGCATCATAGAACTCGGTGAAGCGGAATGACTGCGTTCATCTTCGACCTCGACGGCACTCTAATCGACACCCGCGTCACGATTATACGGTGCTTCAACCACGCGCTCAGGGAAATGAGCCTGCCGGAAGCCGAAGAGAAGGACATAATGGCGGTCCTAGCGCCGCTCGCAGACATGTTCACGCACTTCGTGCCGCAAGACCGGGTGAAAGAAGCATGCGCCCTGTACAGGCAACGCTTCCAGCGCCACGCAGCAGGAGAAAGCGCCATCTTCCCCGGAGTGGAAGAAACCCTGCGGCAACTGAAAGGCAAGAAAGCAGTCGCAACCACCAAAGAGTTCTTCGCCAGAGAACTCCTCCTCAAACTCGGGTTGTACCAATACTTCGACGCAGTAATAACCGGCGCCGACGTCAAAAAACAGAAGCCAGACCCCGAAATCATCGGGAAAGCACTGCAAGCCCTAGAAGCAAAACCGGAAGACGCAGTGTACGTAGGAGACACGGGCAACGACATGGAAGCAGCGAAACAAGCCGGCGTGCGCTTCGTCGCAGCATCCTATGGCTACGGCAGCGCGCTGGACCTATCGGGAGCAGACTTCACCATCAACTCCTTCCCGGACCTGCTCAAACTTCCACTTTCTTGAACCGTATCCTCACGAGGGCTGCGACAAGCGCTCCGAAAGCAGAGAGCACGCTCATGATAACGAACACTATCAGCGACACCATCAGGGACACCTGTGAGGGGTCAAGGAACTGGACCACGCCCGTCAAAGACGCGAGGCCGGTCAGCGAGAAGATGGAGAAGAACAAGAGCGGCATGAAAGCGCCGTAAATGATCTCAGGAAGCAGCGGCAGCTCGTACTGCTCCTTCACCCCAACGAACACCGTGAACACGCTGATGACGAACACGAAGATGTAGAACGTCCAGAAGTACGACTGTAGCTCCGGCGGACTACCCAAGTACTGCCGCATGTCACCCACAGTGACATCAAACCCGCGGAACTCCTGCCGGTTCCACCAGCCTTTCTGCCCGAGCACAAAACCGTTGGTCAGAGTTTCCATCGCATCCACAGTCTCATCCGGCAACCCCAACTGCTTCGGGCTCAGATGCAGTCTCGTGAACGCCGCACTGGATATCCAGTAATTCATGTACGTGTAAGCCGAAGGCGTTATCGAAGGCGCCTGGATCTTGGCTGCGAGAACATCTGCCTCTGCTGCAGCAGACTTGAACTCCCTGGCCTCCACGCCCTTATGCTGCGAGTAATACTTCGTCGCCCTGCTGTCCAGCACGTCCTTCAGCAACAAGAGATCCTGCTTGGTCTGGTCGACCTCTCCGGAGAACTGGGCGTGCAGAAAAACAGCGTACATGCTGCCCACAAAAAAGAACAACGCGCTGCCAAGCAAAGCTGTCCGCACCAAGTCCTTGAAATTGAAGAAGTCCTTCAGCTGCATGCAAGGAACCAACGAGGAAGCTGAATAAAAAGGTTACAGTTACTTGAAGACATCCTCGCCCATCGCAAGACGCCTCTTGAACTCCCTCACCCACTGATTCCGCTCCTCATTACGAACGCCTAACGCCCTCAACTCTTCCTCAAGCCCTACCATGCTCTTCTTCCCTTCGAGAGCCTGCTTCAGAGCATGTCTGAAACTCTCTTTCTTGGCCTCGTCCAAAGGCGTTTCAGGCGGGAATCCCTCGCCACCGCGCTCAACAGCCTCGCGAATGCGTTGCCTGAGGCCAACATCACGCTTAGGCTCCCACTTATTCGCTTCATAGAACCGCGCGCGCTTGGCCAACCCGCTGAGACCACGGGCCCGCGTGAACTGCGGCTCCAAGTCAATGCCCGCCACCTTGTTCATTACATCGTGAACCGAAGGCAGGGAATGCTTTTCCTGTCTGAACCCGCCACGCAGGAGATCAAGCGTTAACACCGGCGCCCCGGCTTCGAACGGGCCGGTCGCAGGCTTAATGCCCTTAGGCAGTTTGACTGTCCAACCCCTGGGTCTCACTGCACCCCTCGTTTTCCCAGTGGGCCTACGACTCAATCCCTTCCGCATGCAATCACGCCTTGCTGAACGCTACAATGATTTGCTTCTCATCGAATTTAATGGTTTCCTTGAACTCGCCTTCCCCGCCAATGCCAAACGAAGTAGCATTAACCTTGCTGACTATGATCGGCTGCGCCCTGCCCAGCAAAGCATTCACTTCCCCATCGCCAGAGACATTCAAGGTGATCGCGTCACCTACTTCGAAGCCATGCTTCTTGCGCATCGACTGGACAGTGCGGATGACGTCTTTGGCCAGCGCCTCAGCACGCAACCCCTCATCCATCGAGACATCCAGGACAACGCTGCCTTTCGCGAACCCGGCCTCCTCGCCGCGAATGCCTGCGTTGACAGTAACGTCCTTCACATTGCACTGCGACTTCAGCACATCACTGAACCGCCTGACCGCAGCCTTCACGACATCGTCGTCAGTCCGCACATCCATCGCCCTTAGAGGCCAGCGGAGCTTGACTTTCGCGGAACTCCTCGCGTTCGCAGCAGCCTCAACCATCGCCCGAGCAAGCGCCATCTCCACCTCAAGACCCGCATCCATCCGCGACTCATCCGCTTCAGGGAAGTCCGTGAGATGCACTGACTCTTCATCGAAGAGCCTGCGATTGAAGTCCTCTGCCTTATACGGCAGAACAGGCGCCAGCAACGCATTCACGCGCTTCAACACGTAGTACAAAGTCGCGAACGCAGCCTGCTTGTCCTCTCCATCGTACGTCGGCCACGTGCGCTCGCGGATGAGCTTCACGTACCACCTCGACAGGTCGTTCACAACAAAATCCTCAACAGCCTGCACAGACTTGTACCCAACGAACGCGTCGTTGCACTTCTTCACCTCAGCTATGAGCGAGTTCATCCTGGACAGGACCCACTCATCTTCGGGCAGGAGCAAGGACAAGTCATCCGACCGCTCGCAATACAACTCAAAGAACCTGAACGTGTTTTCCAGCGTGTTGAAGAACCGCTTCAGCTCCTCAGCCTTCTCCCAAGAGAAATCAAAGTCCGAGCTTGAATCCCAGCGCAACAGGTAATAACGCAACAGGTCGCGTGAGTACTTCTCAACAATCTGCTCGGGAGCTATCACGTTCCCGCGGCTCTTGCTCATCTTAACCCCCCCTTCTGCGAGGACGAGGCCGTGCTGCAGGATGCTGCTGAACGGGATCCTGCCGAAAGTGATGAGCCCGCAGATGCTGAGCGAGTTCCACCACCCGCGCGTCTGATCAGGCCCCTCCAGCACAAAGTCCACGGGCCACAACCTCTCGAACAACGAAGGGTCTTTCACGTAGTCCAGGCTCGCCCACGGCGCCACGCCCGAATCGAACCACACGTCCAGCACGTCGGGTACGCGCTTCATCTTCCCCCCGCAATCGCACTCCAAGACAACGTCGTCTATGAACGGCTTGTGCAGGTCACTCACTTCCTGACCCAGCTCCGCGACAGAGCCGATCACGCGCGTGTTCCCGCACTCCTCACACACCCAGATAGGGAGGGGGATGCCCCAATAGCGCTGCCTGCTGATAGGCCAGTCACCCAAGCTCTGGAACCAGTTCTCCAAGCGCTTGCCCGCCCAATCCGGCACCCACGTGATCTTGGAATTCTGCTTTATGAGCTCGTCCTTCATGTCCGTGATCTTGAAGAACCACTGAGGCACGCTGATGAACAACAGTGGTGAGCGGCACCTCCAGCACAGCGGGTAATCGTGCCTCACCGGCTCTGAGTACAGCAAGTGCCCGGACGCCTTCAGATCGCTGATGATGACGCTGTCCGCATCCTTCACGAACAAGCCAGCGTACTTGCCCGCGGACTCGTCGTACGTGCCGTTCAAGAGAACGGGCGACAAAGCAGGCAGGCCATTAGCCTTGCCCACCTCGAAATCTTCTTCGCCGTGTCCAGGCGCGCAGTGCACCAGCCCAGTCCCACCCTCCAAGTGAACGTGCTTGTCAGTGAGCACCACGCGGCCCTGAACGCCTTTCTGCAGCGGCAGCGCCCCCAATGGGTTCTCGTACTCCCAGCCCTCAAGCCCGCGGCCAGCCCTCTCCTCGATTATCGTATAACCCGCCTCCATCTTCCCCATGACAGACTGCACGAGCTCTTTGGCCATCCACAAGTCGCCTGCTCCAGTGCGCACCCTCGCATACGTGAAATCGGGATGAGCCATCACTCCGGTGTTCGAAGGAAGCGTCCACGGCGTGGTAGTCCAGATGAACAGATACTCGTTTTCCCTGCCCTTCAACGGGAACTTGACGTACACGCTCGTGTCCTCAAGCTCCTGGTAAACGATCTCGTTATATGCCACGACTGTCTCACAGTGCGGGCACGAGTGCACCGCGTACTTGCCCTTGTACAGCAAGCCTTTTTCATACCCTACTTTGAATGTGTGCCACGCACCTTCTATGTAAGAGTTCTTGTACGTGATGTACGGGTTGTCCCAGTCCATCCAAACGCCGAGATCGGAGAACTGGTCGTTCATGATCTTGATGTGCTTCTCTGCGAAGGCACGGCATTCTGCGACGAACCTGGCAACGCCCAACTCCTCGATCTCCTTCTTGTCCTTTATGCCAAGCTGCTGCTCCACCTTGTGCTCAATAGGCACTCCATGCGTGTCGTACCCTGGCTGCGCCCACGCATCCTCGCCGAGCATGCGGTGGTACCTGATGTAGTAATCCTTGAGTATCTTGTTGAACGCAGTGCCCATGTGGATGGCACCTGTCGCGTAAGGCGGGCCGTCCAAGAAGTACCACTTCTTCTTGCCTGCGTTCCGCTTCAGCGCCTTCTTCGGCACGCCATGCTCTTCCCAGTACTTCGTGACTTCCTGCTCGTTCATCTCTAACACCATTAAGGGCGTAGAAAGAGGCCCAGCTCAACGAAGGATTATCCTTCCAGCGGTTTAAAAGCATTACGTCAGAAGCCCAGCCGCTCCAGATTGGCGAGGGCGTGCTCTTGCAGCTTGCCTTCATCCCTCAGCTTCTGCAGCGTTTCGATGACGTGCTTCGGCGACTTCGACCACTCAACAACGCGCTCGATGAGGACTCCCTCGTTCACCAACGCCTCAATGAACTCCGGCGTGTACACCCGCTTCACTGCGTGGAACGGCAAGAAAAAAGGGGTGCCCGCCTTGCCGGAAATCTTCTCCTTATTCAGTAACCTCGCCCCTCTGATAGGCAGCTTCTTCCACCCAACCATTTTTGACGTGATTTCTGCGAACGACTCGTGAACCTTCTCCCTCAAGCCCTTCCTCGTGTTCAAGACTTTGGCTGCCTGCAAGGGAACGAACGGCATCGTGTCCTTCAGCAGCGTGGGATAATTCAACCCGCCACCCCGCCTGCCCAAAGACGCAGGATCCATGAACGCTTTGAATTCCCTCGAGAACGCTGACCGATTCTGGTAATCAGTGAAGACAGTCATCCTCTGGTTGCCTTTCATCTGGATATTATCCCATGCCTCCACGCGACCCTTCGGCCAATTCGACGCCACCATCTTAATGTGGTTCAAGAAAGAATCGAAAGACGCCACCGTGAGCCTGTGAGGTGCAGCCCCGGAACCGTGCCTCCGCTCCCACAGCATCCTGACGTGAAGCGTCGGCCGCAGCCTACCCATGGCAGTCAAGTACTCAGCTGGCGTCGAGGACTTCACAACATGCAAACGCTTTGGTTCCATCCATAGGATTACGCCAACCACCAATAAAAGCCTTCAGTAACTCTTGGCGAAATACGCCCTGCCCACCGCCGGCCTGTCGCAGCGCACGCAATTCCCAACGCCTTCCTGGCCGAACGGGATGTTCAACGACTTCACGCCCTTTGTCTCAGCGCGCAGGAAATCCTCGCACTCAGGATCGCCGCACCACGGCGCCAGCACTAGCTTCCTGTCCTCCAACGCTTTCAGGAACTCGTCGTAATCCTCTGTTTCAACCACGCAGTCATCGATGCGCTTCTTCGCGCGCTGGAAAAGGGACGAATGAACGTCGTCCAGGAGGGCCTCAACAGCCTTTGCCAAGTCCTTGACCCCCACCGGCGTCTTCTCGCCCGTATCCCGCCTCACAAGAACCACCTGATTGTTCTTCACGTCCTTCGGGCCGACCTCAATGCGCAGCGGCACGCCCTTCATCTCCCACTCGTTGAACTTCCACCCGCTCGTGTACTGCTCCCTGTCATCCAAGCGCACGCGGAACTTCTTCAGCGCCTTCGCAACGCCCTTCGACGCCTTCAACACCTCGGTCTTCGAGTCATCGAACAGGATGGGCACTACAACGACCTGCACCGGCGCAACACGCGGCGGGATTATCAACCCCTTATCATCACCGTGCATCATGAGCATGATGCCGATGCTTCGTGTGCTCACGCCCCACGAATTCTGCCACGCGTACTTCTTCTTCTCATCCTTGTCCAGGAACTGTATGTCAAACGCCTTCGAAAAGTTCTGGCCGAGAGCATGGGACGTGCCGCACTGGATGGCCCGGTTGTTCGGCAGGAACGTCTCCACGCTCGTCGTATACAGCGCCCCAGCGAACTTCTCCTTATCGCTCTTCCTCCCCTCGAACACAGGCACTGCCAGCAATTCCTCGAACAAGCGCTTGTACAAATGCAGTATGTCCATGACCTCGTCGTCAGCACTCTCCCGGGTCGGGTGCACGGTATGGCCCTCCTGCCACAGGAACTCGCGCGTGCGCAGGAACGGCACAGGGTGCTTGAACTCCCAGCGGATGACGTTAACCCACTGGTTCAAACGCATGGGCAGCTGCTGGTACGACCTAATCCAGCGGGAGTACGCTTCGTACATGACGGTCTCTGAAGTTGGCCGGACTGCCAGGCGCTCCGGCAACGCGGAATCACCTGAATGAGTCACCCACGCGACCTCCGGCGTGAACCCCTCGACATGCTCCTTCTCCTTTGCCAAGAGCTTTTCAGGTATGAGCAACGGAAAGTAGCAGTTCTCCACGCCGCGCTTCCCGAGCTCGGCGTCGAGGAACCCGCGGATCAACTCCCAGATCGCGTAACCATACGGCCTGAGGATCATGCACCCGCTGACCTGCGAGTAGTCCGCCAGCTCTGTCTTCAGCAGGGTCTGCGTGTACCACGCACTGAAATCCTCGTCCTGCTTTGCGGTCACTCCCTTTTTCTCGTCCATAATCCCACCCATAAAAAACCAAGAGAACAGTCACTAAGTTGGAACCCAGTGCATTATAAAAGGTTAGCGCTGGCCGCAGCCGAATGCCAGGAAACCCAACTTAGTTTAAATAGCATTTTTAAACGATTGGTAGTCATATTTAAATACGGGTGCGTCGATAAATTATGCAGAACAATCCGCTTTAATCCGAGTTCTGAGAGTGATTGAAATGCCGAAAGAAGCAACCAAAGCACAGGAAATCGAAGAGAGCAAGGTTCTTGAAGTCGAGGAAGAGCCGATCGAGGATGAGGACAAGCTTGCGTTCGCGAACGCGCAGGTAGTCCGCATAATGAGGAAGAACCTGGCTGAAGACAAGATGATTCGCAGCGACGTGAAGGTCGCAATGAACAAATTCTTGGAGGACATGTGCGCCAACATCTCGCAGCGCATGAACAAGTACCCGTACGCGATGATCGACATGCGCATGTTCAACGAAGCGATCGAACCTTACACGACGCTGGAGAAAGTGGCTGAAGAGAAGAAGCGCATCATGGCGCACATGGAAGCCATCAAAGCGGATATAAACAAGCTGCAGCGCGACGTGGAAGAAACCTTCGTCGTAGAAGAATAAAGCGCTTTTTTCATCAACGCGGGCCCTTACATAGCACACCCAACTACGGCAATTGGAAAGGTTAGTGTAACATGAAAAAGAAGGGATCAGCGGGCAAGGATCTTAAAGCCATTCATGCCCGTGGTTACAATAAAGAGGCAGACGAACCCAAGCAATTCGAGAGCAACATACCAAAGATGTACGTGTTCTATTTCCTGAAAAACCTGCAATTCTTCACAGCAGTGATCGTACCCTTCTTCGTGGACTGGGGCGGCGTCTCGTTCACGCAGATCATGTTCCTGCAAACGCTATTCGTGTTCGCATCATTTATTCTGGAAGTGCCAACCGGCGCCGTAGCAGACCGGTTCGGCAGGAAAACCTCGATCATCCTCGGCGCGCTCGTCGGCATCCTCGGCGCGCTCGTGCACTCATCGTACCCTACGCTGTCAGTGTTCGTGCTCGGAGAGATCCTCTTCGCAGTAAGCCATGCCCTGCTGTCCGGAGCAACCGAAGCACTCACGTATGACAGCCTCAGGATAATAGGAGAGGAAACCGTGTCAAAGGCAGTGTTCAGCAAGATCTACTCATTTCGAATGGCCGGCTTGATGGTTGCGGCACCAGTAGGCAGCATCATTGCCCATTACTGGGGCCTGCAGTACACCATGATGTTGGTAGCTGTGCCCATGCTCGCGGCATCAGTGGTGGCTCTCACTATGAAAGAGCCACGGATCAAGGAAACCAGCGAGATGACACGATACTGGGACACACTTGTCAGCGGCATCAAGTACCTCAGGCACAACCGCACGCTAAGAGCACTGGCAACAGACGATATCGCAGTACGCTCCATCGCGTTCTACATCATCTGGACGTACCAACCAATCCTCCAGAACCTGGGCGTCGAAGTCCTGTGGTTCGGCCTCGTTAGCATACTTATAACCGCCGGCCAGATAGTGGTCTCCAACATTTTCCCACAATTAGAGACACTGTTCGGTTCGAAGAAAAACTACGTAAAGTACAGTGCGATTATCCCCGGCATTTGCTTCATCCTCCTCGCATTCACTACCAACCCCCTCGTAGCCGCAGGACTCGTGGTAATCACTGCGTCGGTAGGGTTATCCAGAACAATACTACTGGCAAACTACTTCAACAAGCACATAGACAGCAGGAACCGTGCCACAGTGCTCTCCACAATCAGCATGTTATTCATGTTCGCGCGCGCCATTATAGCGCCGGTATTGGGTGTTCTCGTAGATTGGTCGCTCAGCGCCGCACTGATTGTTCTGGGCGCGCTCCTCATAGCAACAGCTGCGCTATCCCGCGTAGAAGAACACATGATGCCGGACTGAAAGAAAAAATTGTTTGTGGGGGTCATTGGGGCTGCCAAAGCCCCCACTGAGTTGATGACTCTACAGGTCTGTCGCACGAACGGTCTTGCGGCCGTTTGATCTCGCGCGCGCAGAAGCTCTGTCGATCATTGCCCTGACTTCCTTGCTCAAAGCATCAGAGAAGTCACCTGCGGTATTCATCTTCCTCTTCTTGATTTCGTCCTTAACCTTAGATTGGACAACCAGTATGTCTGCCATATTGAAAACCTCCCAAAAAGGGTTGATTCAATCGATAATACAACACATTAATAAATTTATGCCCCAAAACGCCGAAATTCACGGGAATTTTGCCATTTTGCAAGGATTATGCTAAGAGGCGGGGGGGTGGATTAGAGGCGACTTCTCGAACAGCAGAACCTCGCCCTGCGGCGACACGTCCATGCGAACACTCAAAAGGTTCTGCGTGATCACCTGCACTATCCATTTACCCTCGCGCCAGACCACGATAATCCTCGACTCGCGAAGCCGCTCCTCCCGAATGCGCTTCTCCACAACCACAAGCACGTGTTCCACGACAAGATCGTCGGGGACACTCACCTCCGCGTACTCCGCCTTCACCAGAGGATCATCCTCACCGCCAACACTCACACCCGCCGCGCCAACGCCCGCAGAAAACACCTTACCAGTACCCGGATTGTAATACACAAGAGTAACCCCCTCAGGCAACGCAAAACCCTCAGAGATGAAAAGCACAGAACTCAACCTGAACCCCGACGAAAGCCTGGAGCGGATGACCTCACTCTCTTCAGCGCGCTTGACGAACTCAGTCAGCTTCATGCGCAAGTTGACGGCAAACACAAATAAAAAGGGGTCGGAAGCCCGAAGGCTTCCGGGATTCCTCAGAACACTGCTTCCTCGTCGAGGCCGGAACCGAACTCTTCTGTGTCACCCAACGTCCCTTCCCCGACATCGCTCACAACAAGAGAAAGCTCACCCACCTCCTCAGACGGGGAGACAGTCACTTCCTCTGGCGCAGGCGCTGCTGGAACTTCCTCAGCCGGCTGCACGCAGCCGACGACAAGCA
The DNA here is from genome assembly GCA_016939415.1 of Candidatus Iainarchaeum sp. Taxonomy (GTDB): domain Archaea; phylum B1Sed10-29; class B1Sed10-29; order WALL01; family WALL01; genus JAFGGZ01. Next base: position 15,819 of record JAFGGZ010000034.1, read on the forward strand.
AGAGCATGGCAACGCTGAACAAAGCAAGGAACTTCATTCAGCACCACCCCCATTACCAGCCTGCCCAACGCGATTCACCGCGCCAGTGGACTGCTGGACTGCAACAGCCCTCGCCTCCCGGATGTCGCGAAGCGCCTGGATGCGCTCGCCGCTGATGTTAGCAACGCTCTGGATCCTGTACTGCTGCACGTCACGAACGCGCTGCAGCCGCTCTTCACTAAAAGACTGCAAAGCAGTCAACTTGACCGCATTCAACCTGCGGATGCGGACCACATCCGACGGCGTAAGCGCGTCCGGGTCAATGCCCTCAACATCCCTCACGCGGGACAAAGCCCTGACCTCCGCGCGCTTTTGAACAAGTTCAGCCGGCCTCACAGTAAGCGGCTTGACATCGCACTCGCTGCGGATTGCCTGCATCCCTTCCCTGTACTTGGCACGGAAGTCATCAAGCTCCTGCCTCGCTTCAAGCAGGAAACCCTCTGCTCCCACGCGGTTGCCTTGGTAAAGCTCTGTCTCAACCATCCTAACGCGGCTCCTGAACTCCTCCAACTCCTTCTGCAGCGCGAGGACCTCTTCCTGGTCGCAACCGGACTCGCTCACAGCAACGAGCTGGTTCTCAACGCTCCTCACGCGCTCGCCGACGACTCGCCTGATCCTGGCCCGCTCCTTGACCAAGAGCTGGCTCCTCGCCTTGCCCCAAGCATTGGACGCGCGCAGGTTTATGCTTCTCGCAGTCTCCCAGTCGCCTGCAGCAAGCGCAACCTCCAACTCAGGCCGCAACGCCTCAAGCTCTGAGAAGAACGCATCCGCATTCGCAGTGTCATAGCCAAGGTTGTAGTACCTGTTGACAGAGTTCTTGAGCTTGCACACGTGGTAATCGAACTTGTCCAAAGAGTATTCAGCAGACTTCTGCCTCGCCTCCTCACGAGCAAGCGCCAACTCCTCATCAACAGCTTCCTGCGCAGCGAGAACACGCTGGCGGACCATGTCCTGGTTCTGCTGCAAGCCCTCTAACCCATGGGCAGCAGTGTGGAACTCCCGCACCATCAAGCGCATCTCCTGCAGCATCGGCCTGTACTCAACAGGATCCCCGGAAAGATCAGGAAGCCCGTCAAAAGCCTCCTGGAACCTATCGCGTATGCCCTGCAACTCAGCCACGTCAACGCCGCTCTCATTGCCGTACGCAATGACTGAGTCCATACCCGCAAGCACGCGCCTTCCATGCACCTTGTCCTGCAAGTAGGCGACAGCCACGCGAGGATGGTCAGCGATTGTTGCCGCGACTGCGTTAGCACGCGCTCCGAACGCTGTCTCGCACGCGTCAACGGCCCGCAGCTGCGCCGGCGGCGTCAGGACAGTGTCCTCATCCGCTTCAGCGTCGCATTCGCCTCCATAACCTACTACTACTTCCACGCCGTTCTCCGCTGCACTGCACGCGTTTATGTACGTTGACCCATCCTCACCGCACACAGGCGCGTACTCAGTGGTGCACGCACCGCTGTCAGCGTCAACGCCTTCAGCCTCCAGCAAGTCAGCCTCGCTGACCTCAGGCACTTCCAGCACCTCCTCGCCCATCTCTGTCTCCACAACGACTTCGACAGTGGGAGACGCCGATACAAGCCCTGGTTGCACTCCATTCTCCGCAGCAGACCCATTGTCCTGCGCAAGGGCCGCGGGCAAGAGGCAGAGCACAAGCATCGCAACGATAATCCTATTGTTCATCTTCATCACCACCTCCGAAACATGGCTGGGGTTATGACTCATTAAAAGTATAAAAAAACCACGGTGAAAAAGTGCGGAAAACTACAAGACGCAGCAAGCCTCATAAAGCCCCGTACAAACCTGCCAGCTTCTCGGTCCAGCGCTGTATCGTGTTCTCCTCAGCAGTCCTCCTGGCTCCTTTGGACAGGCGGGCGCGCAGCTCTTTGTCAGACAAGACCTCGGTGACGCGCTGCGCCAACTCATCAGAATCATACAACTTGAACAACAAGCCGTTCTCGCCGTCCTTGATCGTTTCAGGAACCGCAAGATAATCCGCGCCAACAGCCGGCGTGCCGCGAGACATGGCCTCGTAGATGACCATGCCCTGCGTCTCTGCCTCGCTGGCTATCACAAAGACCTCTGCCTCTGCGCACAAACGGATGATGTCATCCCACTCAGACCACGGGATGTACCCAGTGAACACAACACTCTCAGCAAGACCCAACTCCTTCGCCTGACGCTCCAGCGAGTCCTTGGCCGGACCCCCGGACGTTACTACGAGCTTCAGCTCCGGAAAATCCTCAAGCATGCGCGGCATGGCCTCGATGATCGTATCAACGTTCTTCTCGTGAGAGAGACGGCCCGCATGCAGGATGAAGTCGCCGTCAATTCCGTACTTCTCGCGCACACTCGCGCTGTCCGCAATCCTATCCAGCCGATCCAGGTTAATGCCAGTGCGGATGACGTCGATAGGCCGGTCAACACCCTCCTCCTCCAGCAACTGCTTTATGACGCGCGATGGGACTATGAGCTTGTTATAGTAATGGTAATGACTGCGGCAGTACGACCACGCCGCTTTCTTACCCAGATACACCAAGCGCTTGTGCTTGCCGAACAAGTACGGCACGTAATCAGAAACCGGCGTGTGGAACGTGCTGACCAGGGGGAGGTGATTGCGCTTCGCGCAGTACACCCCAGCCCAACCCATGCTGAAAGGCCCGTGGGTGTGGACAACATCGAAACCGCCTTGCTTGACCACCTTGTTCGCCGCCACCGGAAACAAAGCCATCCTGTACTGCGGGTACGGCCGGAACGTCACGGACTTGTATTCGTGCACAGGCGCTGCATCGAACGCGTAATCCTCGTTCCTGTCAGCGGCAGTGAACACCTCCACATCATGGCCCTGATTCACAAGCTCTTCTGTGAACGCCGCCACGCTGGTCACGACCCCATTCACCTGCGGGAAAAACGTTTCAGTGAACATAGCGATTTTCATTGAACGACCGCCTCAATGACGCTTCGACCCCGCCAGACTCCCTTGGCGCGAATCATCAATGCTCCGGAACAGGTTATCGACAGCCTTTTCAAGCTCTTGTTGCGTGAAACAACCAAGCTTCAGGTTGATTTCCACCCCATTAAGGTCGGCGGGAGCGGCCAGAAACCTTACAGACGCCCCTTTCGGGTTGACTGCGTGCGCCAGCACCCCCACCTGCTCTTCGACCTCGCTGCGGCTGACGCCCAACCTATACCGGATACGGTTGAGCACATCCGCGTGGTACGTGTACACCCTCGCAGAAAGCTGCTTCACAAGCTCGGTTCGTATGTGAAGGCGCTTGTCGACGCTGTGAAAGTAATTCCTGACAGCAGCCGCGAGTTTTTCCCTGTTGAACTCCTGACCGAGCTGCACCGTGCTGCGAACATCGTCAACAGATGCCTTGGCCCGCGGCTCGGCCACGCCAAGAATCTTCGCCGCCGCAGGGCTGGACGCGTGAACGAGGACAGGGATCTGCGCCTCGACGAGGCTGGTAGGGATCTTGAAGTACGCGGCGACGTCCCCTATGACCGCCTTGTGGTCGACTATGAGTGCTGCAGAGAGTTCCGCAACCAGTTGCTTGCGTATCCTGTGCTCTCGGAACATTGGCATGGCATCACGCAACCTATTTATACCCAGAAGCCGTATATAAGTGCCTATGCCCAAGTTCTCTGCCAACGTAAACGACGAACTACAAACGCTTTCCGATCCGTCCAACACAAGCGTTTTCATAGGCCGCAACAAGACCCTGCACGCGAAGTACGGCAGGGACGGCGCGCTGCTCATCGGCAGGCTCTCAGAAGACGACGGGTACGGAAAGCTCGTCTACTTGGACGCAATGACGCCTCACGTCGTGTTCATCAGCGGAGCGCGCGGCTCAGGAAAGAGCTACGACCTCGGCGTGATGGCAGAAGAGCTCACGACAAAGAACCCGAACGTCGCAGTCGTCATCATCGACCCCATCGGCATCTACTGGTCGATGAAGTACCCGAACCAGGAAGAGCGCGAGCTCGACGAACTCATCGCCATGGGCATAGAGCCCCGCGGAATCAAGGCAGTGAACGTGTTCGTGCCGTACGGCACGAAGAACACCCTGCCGAAGGACACGTACGACAAGACATACGCCCTGCGGCCGAGCGACCTCACAGTCGACGACTGGTGCCTGACCTTCGGGCTGGACAGGTTCTCACCCACGGGCCTGCTGCTCGAGAAGATCATGGAAAAGACCGCGAACGGCTACAAGACCAGCGACGGCAAGAAGATCAATCCCAAGGCAGGAGCGTACTCGTTGGAAGACATCATAGAATGCCTCAACAACGACGCAGAGATAACGAGCGCCGGTCGAGGGTTCAAGACCGACTCGCGCAGGGCGCTCGCCAGCAGGTTCGAAGCAGCCAAATCGTGGGGCGTGTTCAGTGAAGGCGGGACCGCGCTGTCAGAGCTGTGCAGGGAAGGCGAAGTCAGCGTCATAGACGTGTCATTCCTGGACGAGAACGTGACAAGCCTCGTCATCGGCCTGCTGTCGAGGAAGATACTGAACGCAAGAAAGCTTGCGACGCGGCAGACAGCGATGAAGCGCATGGCAGTCAGCATGGACGCCATCCTCGAGACAGGCATCCCGCCGACATGGCTGTTCATCGACGAAGCGCACACGCTCATCCCCTCAGGCAGCGCGAAGACAGCTGCCACAGACCCACTCATAGAGTACGTGAAGCAGGGTCGCAGACCAGGATGCTCGCTGGTATTCGCGACACAGCAGCCTGCTGCCATCGACTCGCGCGTGCTGTCGCAGCTTGACGTCCTCCTGTGCCACAAGCTCGTGTTCGACGACGACCTCAAGGCAGTGTTCAAGCGCATGCCCAACGAGATACCAAAAGAGTACTCGCACAGATTCATCAAGACCCTGCCCATCGGCACGTGCCTAGTCGGCGACAGGAGCGACGAAACGAACAGGGCATTCACAATGAAAGTGCGGCCGAGGTTCTCGCAGCACGAGGGCCGCGAAACGAGGAGCGTCGAGTTCGAAGAAGGTTTGAAACCACAAGACGTCGAGAAGACGCTCGTGAAAATGGTCGTCAAGCAAGTGACGGACAACAGGCGCGTGCACATGAAGAAAGTCGACCAGCTCATCGAAGTGGTGAAGAAGCGGTACGGCGTCGAGGTGAAGAAGCAGGCCATCATAGACGATGTCCGCGAGCAGGGCATTGCACTGGACGGCGACCACCTCGTGCTGCAAAGCGTGCTGGATGCCGAGCAGCAGCCAGAAGAAGAGGCTGCGGAACAACAGGCAGCAGAAGAGAAGCCTGCCGAGCAGCAGGAGAACCTTCTCGCGTTCAAGAACGACGTGGAAGAAAAAAACGCTGAGAGGATGGTGCGCGCGAACAAGAAGAACAAGTTCCTCGGCTTGGTTGGCAGCGAGGAATTCATCAAGGAACTCGTTCTTGAGTACTGGCCCGTGTACCGCGTGGAGTTCGATTACTATGAGAAGAAGGGATTCCGCAGAAGCGTGCTCTTCGTGGACGGCATGACCGGCGAGATACGATTCCAGGAAGGAAAGACATTAGCGAGCACGCAAGGCATCGGCGACCTGTGCACCATGACGCCGAACCAGCGCAAGATAGCGATCGTGCTCAAGCGCGCGAAAGAAGCGAGCGCTAAAGGACTCGCCGGGTACGCGAGCATTTCAGAGAACACGGCGCGCAGCAATGCAGAAGAGCTCGCTGAGAAAGGCATCCTGGAAAAGAACAGGGAAGACAAGGCGATAGTGTACAACCTGAAGAGGAAACTGGAGATCCCCGAGCGCGTCACCACGCCGCAGTTCTCGGGATTGGAGTCATCGTTCGTAATGGAGCACACGACAGGAGTCACTGTGACTCCCCGCGTGCACGAGGAGAGCGTGCGGGACGTGCCCAGCATCTTCGGCGAGACGAAGATACAGAACGTCTCATTCGTGTACCGGCCCGTGTGGCACGCGCGCCTGTTCTCAACTGACGGCAACAGGGACTTGTTCATCGACGGGATGGCAGGTAAGCTCCTGAAGTGATCAGATAGCCACGCAATGGAATCGTTTCCGGAAGCGAGTGCAGCTATATGTGGACGCGGGATCTTCTTAGCCCGCGCTTACCTAAGTACGATGGCTTCACTACGGATTCGCCTTCTTCCGGCAGGGGCCGCTCGTAGACAGTGACTGGCTGCACCTCGTTCATCATGACGATGCGGGCATGCTCCTTGAGGCCGTACTTTTTGACAACCGCCTCCGCCAGGGGATTCTTCGTTATGATAAAGCCACCCTCCATCGTCGACTTAACGAGATTCTCACCAACGCCCTCGCTACGGTGGCAGCTGAGACACACAGTCAGGTGCGCCGGCTTGAGCGGCGACTTCGTTATGTCGTGCAGCATGAAATGGATGTTCTGTCTCATGCTCTCGGGGATTGCGTACTTCTTCTCCGGATGGGCTGCGGCATCCCCATGCAGCGGGTCGATGCTCTCGTCGACAATGCCCAGGAAGTTCAATAGGTGATCGCGGTACTTCTCGGCGAGGCGTTCCCTCAGCCGCGCCCTGCTCCGCATTGCCGCAGGAAGGTTCTCATCCCTGCGCTCGTAGTCATCGTGCATCCAGGCAAGGCGTTTCTGGATGTCATCCAGGATGATGTGGTCGGCGGTTCTCGCGCGCTCGTGCTCTTTCGTGCTGTTGGTAACTGCCTGGATCGTGTACTGTGACGCGCCGTGGAAGAGGGCTGCGAGCTCGAATGGCTCGGTGTGCCTCGGTGGCGCGCGGCCCGCTCCGTCGTAGTCTACATCGTTCACGATGAAGTGCGTGATATCCCTGTCAGCAAGTCCCTCGAGCAGTTCATCAATCCAGTGGATGACATCGTGGTACTCGCCGAAGTGATCGAAATGCAGGGATTTGACGCCGAGCTCTGTTGCCATGCTCTAGTTTAGTGCAAAATGTTTTAAATACCACTCGCCTTAACATGGTTGCATGCCAGTGAAAAAAGAGCCCAGGCTGCCGCTCAGGAAAGTAAGAACAAGCGATCCAGACGAGGCAAACCTAGTCGGGATAATCGAGCGTGGCTTCAGGACAGGGAATATGCCGCCAATGACGGCCATGCCGGTAGCACACCAGGAGCTGGCGAGGAAAGTGCTCCACAACATTGCAGTCCAGCACATCCACGTGAACGGAGAGGAAGGGAGGAGCATGGCAGAAAGCCATGCCTTCAGGGTGTTTGCGTGGCGCACTGACGGCCGCAAGATCGCGAAAGAAATCGCGGATAATGCACGTGCCGAACTGCTCAAGAGGGGGATACCAATTGGCATTGGCCCGAAGGTGATTCCTCAAAAGCCTGCGGAACGCATCCAGCTCAAGAACATCAGTGTTGAACCCAGCCAGGCCTTCGAACTGTTCACAAGAGAGATGAACAGGCTTCTGAACATGGGCATTACATGGGCAGGCAAAAACTCGATACACGAACACCTGTCGATACAGTTCGGGCTGCCGCAGGAAGCAGTGAAGGAAACCATCGAAAGCATCGGCGCCAAAGGCGCAGGCAAAAGCGCGTTGGACCTCATCGAAGACGCACGATTGAAGATGATGAGGAACATGGTGATCGGTGAAACAAAGCCGAGGTTTCTGGGCGAAGAAGTTGACAAGGGCTTCGAAGGGACACGTGAATTTATTCAGCGGGACTTGAAGGAAATCGCGATAAGCAGGGGCGGGCTAGAGCCATTGACCCTGCAGGACCACGTCAACACGCTCAGGACGAAACTGGAGGGGCAGGGAACCAAGTCGGACATTGCTGCCAAGGCCTGGAACCGATTGCCTCGAGATATGAACATTCACGATAAAGTCGCCATCATCGCAGCACTCGTCGGCGGCAACAAGGCAGATGTGGTAATGTATCTCACCAAGGGATTGAAGCTGACCCCGCGAAGAGCGCGGGACTTTGCAGACACCATCGGAATACCATCACAACCAACGTATAGACGTTAAAATTAATTTTACTGATATTAAACGCAATCATCCAAGTGAAATATAGATATTAAAATTAATCCTATCGTTGTTAAACCGCAGTAAAACCCTCTTTTTCATCGAGTTGGGACCGGCCGGGCAATCGCGTTATTTTTAAACGCTCTGAGTGTAAACAAGAGTACGGGACAGAAGGGAAAACCAGTAAAGCGGGTGGGACTGCCAGGAGAACACAGGCAAGTGTTCACAAACCTCGCCTTAGAAATGGGTGGACAGGGGCGCTCGTACAACGATTTCCGGCGCCTGCTGAGAGATAGGTTTGTGGAAACAGTATCCTCTTCCGATGCCAGCGTGCAGCAAGCAAAATCCCGGGCACTCGGTTCGTGGAAAGCACTGCTCGATAAGACGAAGAGCGTGGTGAGCGCCGAGCACCACCAGCACCTGGACAGGTTGCACAAAGCTGTGCAGCAGGACGTGAACAACCGAATCCCGCTGAGGGAACTCAGAGAGGTGTGCGAGGCGCACGGCGTTTTCGGCGCGGTTTCAGAGGAATGGCGCGCGCACAACACGAACATTGATGAGGCAGCGGATCAGCTACGGATCGCGAGGGACAGGGCGAGGCAGCTCCACTCAAACTACGCGCGCGAGCTGGAGGACATTGCCAAAAAGCACTGGAAGCGGGTAGATACCACACCGACAGCGAGATGGATCAGTACACAAGTAAGCGCGCAACCGCGGGGAGAACCAAGCAAAGCATCGGCAGTGCAAACCGCAGCCCCTCCGCAACCATCGACCCCAGCAGCTGCTGACGCCGCCAAGCTCGAAACAACAGCAGGCACGGGACGCGAGAAACCACAGGTAGAAGCGCGGGAACAGGAGAGACTCCCGGCTCTTGAAGCGCGTGTGCTCAGTGCTGAGAACGTCGAGGACGAACTGAGAAAGGCAGGCATCAGGATCCCACTGACCGCGTGGATGGGACGCAGCCACGCAGGACAAAAGTGCCTGAGGATCTACGGCGCCCGCGTTGATGCAGTGCCGCTCGCCAAGCTCCTGCTGCACGAGGACAACACGATCTTGGCAGAGCGCGTGTTCGGCGAGTGCCCGGATTTGGCGAGGAAGCTGCATGCAGATCCCGCGTACGCTACTGCACTCACTGCACTGGAGGCGCGGCCGAAAGCGCTTGCAGTCATGGAGAAGCACGCGGAAAGAGTGAGGCAGAATGCGCTGAACGCCGCGAGCAGGTATGCGCAGACCCTGCTCGAGAAAGGCAAGAGTCAGGAAGAGGTGTTCTCGTCAGAAACCTTTTCCAATGGTTGGGAACACACGCTTGAGAAGGCAGGCGGGTTGAGAGCGCTCGCAGAGCACATCGGCATCGAGCTGAAGGCGCCGGAGGAGAGTACAAGAACATGGAAAGGACCCGGTCTGCCCGCTCCACCGTTTCCAGTGGATATTTCCAAGCTATCGCACGCTGACCAGGTCAGGATGGTTTGCGGCGAATTGGGGCAGGTCTACAGCATAGTCGAGATATACAATCGAATCAAGGACCACGACCCCAAAATTGAGTACAGCACCATCGCTACAACAGTGACGAACTTACTGCAGGCAGGAAGATTAAAGAAACTTGATCGCGGAGAGTACACGCCAACAGCCATGCTCTTGGATGAACGACAGAAGGCGATCGAACGATTCCAGCTTGAGCGAATCGACAAGGCCCTGCAGCTCGCTCCGAGCGCGATCACCAGGGTGGATGACACTCACCTGAGGATGCTCGCTGAAAACCTGGGCTTGCTGAGTCACGAAGCGAGGGTTACCGTGCTCAGCGCACACGACGTGTTCACGAACAAGGGCATCGAACTGAGCATATGGAGCATGACCCCGGCGCAGAAGCGCCAAGCCTTGGGAGTGCTGGGCGCCGACCACCCGCTCGCGCCTTCTCTGGAAAGAGGCGTCCCGAAGAGGGGCAGGCCCAAGCAAGAAGAAACGCCTGTCGTGATGCCGGAGTGGCACCGGCGTCCGACACCAGCGCACTTGCAGCACCAAATAGACGTGCTGGATGTATCGCTAAAGGAGGACCCGTTCGCTTGGGGAAGCATGCACATCGGCCAGTTAGTCGTCATTGCCAACAACCTGGACCTGCTGAGCCCGGAAGCGCAGGCAGCGGCGATAAGCAAGTACGTGTTATTCACCAACCGCAACATCGAACTCCGCACAGAGAAGATGTCACCTGCCCAAACGCTGCGCGCGCTGAGACTCGTCAAAGCTGATAACCCGCTGGTCAGGAAGCTGCGGGCAGGGATCCCGAAGAACGCGGTGCTGCCCGAAGAAACAAGGCCAGAGAGCGCTGAAGAGGATGAGGGCAAGCAGATCCCTCTCCGATTCCGTGGACTCATGAACAAGATCGCTGAAGCCATTGATAAGCGCGGTGTTCCGGGTTTGGCGCACTTAGAGAGGAGTGCTGTCGAGTACTTCGAGCACCTTCCGCTGGCGTGCAGGGCGAGGATCGTTAGTGAAGCGGACAAGCTCAAGTTCAGCAACCGCGACAAGCTCCTCAGCAAACTGCGTTCGGACATGACGTTGCTGGAACCAGAGGACTGGCAAAGATTAGGGGACTTGCCGCACTTGCGCGAACTGTTTACCGAAGACAGAGGCCTGGAAGAGAAGGTCGGCAGCGAAGGAATGCCCGCAGCAGAGCCTCGGCGCGTGACTGCGCTGGAGGACGAGCTTGGAACCAGGGCGGGGGAGATGGCGTCCAGACTGCTTGACGCGAAACCTTCCCTACTTGAGCCATTGGCAAAGGAATTCAGAGACGAGCTCACTGACTGGCTGGTGTCCAAAGGCGTCACAGAAGACGAGGCATTTGAGCGAGCGGGCAAAGCGCTCGAAAAAGCTCTTAAGAAATAAAACCCAGTGGAGAAGGGTGCGGGAGAATACAGCGTAGTACTTCTGCACACGGATATCGGCAGCGTATTGCAAAGTAATGCACGTATAGATGATAATCTCAACATATGCCATACTTGCAGACACTAATTAGCATAAGCCCGCTCGCAGACATTAAAATTAAATTAAAAATAGGATATAGAGGATAACATTAAAACCTATACCTTTAAATATCACGTATGGATATTAAGATTAATTGAATGGCGGGGAAAAAGCGCGGCAGGACAAGAGGATGGGTGAATCAGTACAGCCCACGCAATTACTACCCGCCAACTGCTTTTGAGGGCGTTGAAGACAGATCACCACTGCACCTGGACAAGCTCAGGGCAGAAGGAAAGTTCCCGCCATACCCCGGAGAACTACGGGGAGTCATAGAAAAGTCATTACAGAAACGGCAGTTCCCATACGGATTCCTCAGCAGTCCGGAGAACGTGGCGCGCGCGGTGAGCGCCATGATCGCGAGGGAATACCAAGAGAATGGCGTGCTACCAAGCCAGATCATGGTACACCATTTCCGGAACTACGGATTGCTGTCCGCAATAACCGCGACATTCGGCTCGAAAGAAGAAGCGCTGCGGCAGGCAGGCATTGCAGAAGAGCACATAACCACCAAAGTGCCGGTCGTGCAGACCAAAGACCTCATGAATGCATTGGGGCTCATGGAACAAGCGACAAGAGAGCAGATAATACCTCAAGAGCTCAAAGAACTGCACGCCAAAGCATATGAGCGGTACGCTGCGAAAGAGCGCAAGGCAGGCAACGAACCTCAACCGGAACAGAGAGTCATCAGGTACGGGTACCTGCTCGGGCTGGTCGCCGAACACACAGGCATCAAGTACGCGACACTCTACCAGCTCTTCAACCCGAGATACAAGCGGTTCGGCGCGAAGGCATCTGACCTGCAGCGCAGGATAATGAACCTCCGCGCGCACTGGGGACTGGACTGGGGAGACGCAGCCAACCGGATCAGGGCACTGCGCGAGCGGATCTATACTGATGAGCAGCGAGACCTGACACTGGATGAAGTGCGGTCTCTGCGCGGCATCACTGAACGGCAGAGGCACAACGCAGTGCAACAGCTCTCGATCCACGAGGGGCTGAAGCTCGCGACTGAAGGAGAATTGCTCGGAGCACGGCTTAGAATGTTCTTCCTGTCCCACGGAGATAAGATCACTGAAGAAGTGATGCAGGACCTCGGCTTCACGCACCGCCAGTGGCTGAAAGCAGTGGAGCACCTGAAGAAAAATAATGAAGTGAGCGTGCGCGACGGCCGGGTGATTCCGAACCACGAATCACTGTTCGAGCAGCACTTGCTGTCAAAGCTTGATCATTACAACAGGCGGCACAGGAAACCGGCGTACGAGAGGAAAGAACTCCAGAAACTCGGGCTTAACGCAGACGAAGTGAATGCCCTCGCGAAACGCGCTGGCATGAAGCTCGTGCAGCCGATAACCGCGCCGGCAGAAACAGCGACGCAGTACCTCACTGCTGAACAGCAAGAGCTGGAAAGAGTCATTGACCTGACGAAAAAGCACTTGGACGAAGGATACTCATTCAGGGGCAGGCTGCCATTCAAAAGAATAACACACGAACTCGGACTCACACAAAAAGATGTGGAGAGACTGACATGGGCAGCAACCGACGAACAACGCAACACAATGAACGAACTCCGCACAATCGCCGGCAGGGGAGGAAATATTTGGGTTGCGGAAACCGCAGGAGCCCCTGCGAAGCCCCCGGAAGAGCCAGCAAAGCCAATTCCAGGAGAAGATGAACTGGTCAAGAATATGAGGGCATACCGCGCACCGCAACCAGGAGAAGGAAGGCGCGCAGACAAAACAGTGACGCCCCCTGCACAACGAGCAGCAGAAACAGAGGAAGAAAGAAATCCAACAGTGAAAGAGGAGGGAACCGAGGTCAGGGACGCGCTAGCATCAATGAAGAGAGGAGTGGGGGATGTGCTAGCAAAACCACAAGAAGAGCGCTTGACCCAATCGCCCGCAGAACCAGCGAGGATAACAGTAACACCCGCAACAAGGCCTGTAAAACCCGCTAAACCGCGGGCAAGGACTGGGAGAACAGAGGCATCGTTTGACGCATTCATAAGATTCTTTGAGGAGCGCCTCGAAGAAAGGAATCCGTGGCGAGACAAGGAATCCCACTCGCTTCTCGCAAAAGAATTCGGAATCCCTGAAGGAGAAGTGAAGCGCATCATGGAAGACGCATCTGAGGAAGAGAAGGACTGGTTCCTCGACCTGAGGGGGGAACGCAACGACATATTCAAGGAAACGGCGTTGAAGACAACGCAACATGTAAGCAGAGGAAAAGAGCCGAAAGGAAAGAAAGCAAAACGAGGACACGAGCCGTCAGGGTACAGCACAAGAGAAGTCGCGACAGAGTTCGGCGTGATCTACGCGCCGCCACTACCAGAGGAGGACCTGCAGGCAGTGAGGGAAGAGATGGCCAGGAAGAAGTTCATAGCCGGCAGGATGACGCAGTCACTGGCCAGATACGCGTGGCGTCACCCGAACCTCAAACGGAAGAATAGAGAAGAGAGGATCAGCGCCGTAGCCCGCATACTCAACAGGGGGATACAGGAGACGATCGAGTTCCTTGCCTCTACTGACAGGACCTTCCGCAGGTATTATGGCGATGAAAGGCTGTACAGGCGCATCGAGCGGCGTTACCTAGAACGGCTTGCTGCAGGCGAGATCAAGCTGAGGCCGAGACTCAAAGCCCCAGAATTTGGGTTGAAGTACGCGAGAACGGACTGGCTCGTACCACCGGCCACAACAGAACGGTTGAGGGCAGCAAGAAGACAGCTGGAGATGAAAACAACTGCCAAGGAACCGACGCCCACAGAAAAGTCCGCAACACAGGCAAAAAGCATAGAAGAACCTGAAACGCCGGCAAGAAAACAGGGTGAAGAGCCCGCAACCAAGATGAGAAGGAGGGTAGGGGGGAGGGAGCTACGCACGCCAAGGCGGAAATCCTCAATAGACCGGAAGATTGTGGATATTGCAAGGAGGGTATTCAGCAGCGACGGGTATGTGGGAGCGCACTACACCACACCGAGTAATATACCGCGCCTGGTCATTGAACTCAGCCGTCTCACAGCCGCAAAACTCAGAGAGGATCCCACGTCGGAGCAGGGAATCCGCGACCACCTCATAGAAATGTTCTCGCGCGTGAAAGAAGGCGAACCGATTGTGGACTGGGTGCTGCAGAAAGCGAAAAGCGGCGAAACAGAAGCCACTAAAAAAGCCAAACCCAAGGCAGGGCCTAGGAAACCCTTGAGCGGAAAAGTGAGAACGCGCCAAATCGCCAGAGATGTATTCGAAGGCAAAGAAACAAAAACGGTATTACAGGAGAATCTCCGCGCACCACAGTCACGCAGTGTAATAATCGACGAGCTGACACGCATCTGCGCAAGAAAATTACGCGAAGGGATTACAGAGATTGAACTGCGACAGCGCCTGAGCGACATAGTGGGGGACATTGCTGACGAATACTTTGTCATCGACAGGGTTCTCTACAACGCAAAGCAACTTTTGGAATGGAAACCAACCGAAAGGAATCGGGACTAGACCTGGGAGTACTCCCGGACAGCAAGCCCTGAAAAAAGCGAGGCGGACTGGTGGAGCACTGTGAGTAAATGGTACTCGAAAGGCGGATTGGAGGAGATAGCAGACCTCCCAACAAAAGAAAAAAACAAAGCAGTATACGCGTTAATCGATATCGTTGCAGGAGAGATGCGGGCGGGAATAACAGAAGAAGGAATCAAGAGACGGATTCACAAGTCGATTAACAGCAGGAGAAGCTTAGATTCATTGGATATATTGCTGCCGCAAATCTTCGTCCAGGCGAGGAAGCAAGCAGGAGAATGATCAGTACTTCCACGCATCCCACACAGAGATCGCCTTGCCCTTACGTTCTGGCGCGGCCTCGATCGTCTTCACTCCCATGCGCTCCAGCTTCTGCTCGTCAGAAGCGTCTTCCGGGAGCGGCTCCTTGGGTGGAGACCAGTCGCGGACCCTTACGTGGTACTCGCGAGACCCCTCGCACACCTTGACAACGCCGTCACCCAACTCCTCGACCGTGACGTGCTCAAGAATCTTCTGAACGAGATCCAAGTCATTGGAATAAGTGAAGCCGTACTTCTCCATGCTCGAAAGCTTGGCAGAAGCGATCGCCCGCTGCTCAAACCTCGTCCACGACATGCAAAACCATACGAAAGCATTATTTAAAAAGGTTTTGATGGATAATCCGCCCACAAACTGCGAAGCAAATGCTCGCTTGCAGAGCAAGCAATGTTATATTTCCCCAGGCTTTTTCGGGCCTAAAGCCCGAAAAAGGCTGACGGGCGCGGAGGGATTCGAAGAAACTTTTTACAAAAGTTTCATCAAAACCAGAACCCACGAACC
>JAFGGZ010000035.1 GCA_016939415.1 Candidatus Iainarchaeum sp.
CATGAGCCACCTCCGCAGACTCATCTCCCCACTATCGAAAGTGCACCCCCACTTCGAAGCAAGGGACCTCCACCCCACCCACTACGGAAAAGTCTGCCCCAATGAAACCCCAGAAGGACAGAGCTGCGGCCTCGTCAAAAACTTTGCCATAGGAACCATCGTCACCTCAGGCATCGACGAAGAGCGCGTGGAAAAAGACCTCCAACAAATGGGAGTGATCCTGAAGAAGTAGGTGACAGAACATGGAAGGCGCCAGCGTTTACCTCAACGGAAAACTCATCGGATTCCACAACAAGCCCACGGAACTCGTCGAAAACCTGCGCAGAAAGAGACGCGCAGGAGCATTGCCGCACGAACTCAACGCCGCATACTACGCGGAAAACGACGAGGTCTACATCAACACGGATGCGGGCAGGGCACGACGCCCGCTCCTCGTCCTCGAAAACGGCAAGCTCAAACTCACGCAAAAGCACATCGAAGAACTTAAGGCAGACAAGATCGGGTGGAAGGACCTGCTGAACGAAGGCGTCGTCGAGTACCTGGACTCCGAAGAAGAAGAGAACGCGTACATCGCAGTGAGAGAAGAGGACGCCACACCAGAGCACACCCACGTCGAAGTGCACCCCTCGCTCATGCTGGGCGTCGTCGCGGCATGCGCGCCATTCCCAGACCACAACTCATCCCCGAGAGTAACGATGGCAAGCGCGATGCTCAAACAGGCCCTCGGAGTATACCAGAGCAACTACGCACTCCGTATGGACACCCAAAGCCATGTCATGCACTACCCTCAGAAGCCACTGGCGAGAACGAAGCACGCGGAGATCATCGGCTCCAACGACAGGCCAGCAGGTCAGAACATCGTGCTCGCAATCATGCCGTTCGGCGGCTATAACATGGAAGACGCGCTCATACTGAACAAAGCAAGCGTGGAGCGCGGCCTCGGCAGGACCACATTCTACAGGACGTACACAGCAGAAGAGCGCCGGTACCCCGGAGGACAGAAAGACAGATTCGAACTGCCAAAGCCGGAGATACAAGGCTACCGCGGAGACGAAGCGTACCGGTTCCTCGGAGAGGACGGGATCATCCTGCCCGAATGCAAGGTCGATGGAGGAGACGTGCTCATAGGGAAGACCTCCCCGCCAAGATTCCTGGAAGAAGTCGGGGAACTATCCATGATAGAGGAGAAGCGCCGCGAAAACTCCGTGACACTAAGACCAAGCGAGGCAGGCGACGTCGACGCAGTCATAGTGACAGAAGCCACGACAGGAAACAAGCTCGTGAAAGTCCGTGTGCGCTCACTCAAGATACCGGAGATAGGAGACAAGTTCGCGAGCAGGCACGGACAGAAAGGCGTTGTGGGAATGATCGTCCCGCAGCACGACATGCCCTTCACGGAAAATGGCATAACACCGGACATCATCATGAACCCCCACGCAGTGCCATCGCGTATGACAGTCGGCCACGTGCTCGAAGTCCTCGGCAGCAAGGCTGTCAGCCTTGAAGGAGAGGACTTCCTGAACGCAACAGCATTCGACAGACTGGATTACGGCGGCTTGAAAAAGATGCTGTTAAAGCACGGTTTCAGGCACGACGGCAAGGAAGTCCTGTACAACGGCGTGACAGGAGAAAAGATCGAGGCGGAGATATTCATAGGAGTGTGCTACTACCAGAGACTGAAGCACCTAGTCTCGAACAAGATACACGCACGCAGCCGCGGCCCGGTCCAGATACTGACCAGGCAGCCGACAGAAGGCCGCGCGAGAGAGGGTGGCCTCAGGTTCGGTGAGATGGAACGCGACACGCTGATAGGCCACGGCACAAGCATGCTCCTGCTCGAGAGATTGCTGAAAGAGTCCGACATCGTGACAGAACTCATTTGCGAGAAGTGCGGCACCATCGCAGTGGACGACCAGATACGGAAAAAACAGTATTGCCCCATCTGCGAGAGCACAAACGTGAAACCAATAGAGATGTCGTACGCATTCAAACTACTGCTAAACGAACTCAAGGCACTGAACATAAGACCAAAAGTGGTGCTTGAGGACAAGGCCTGAGGGTGATGAAAAAATGATGGGAAAACCGCAAGTGACCAAAAAGGTTAAGTGCGTCGAGTTTGGCATCCTGAGCCCCGACATCGCGAGGAAGATGAGCCAAATTCGCGTGGTTACTCCAGACACGTACGACGAAGACGGCTATCCGATCGAAGGCGGACTGATGGACCTGCACCTCGGAGTCATTGACCCCGGCCTCAGGTGCAAGGCATGCGGCGGCAGGATGGCAACATGCCCCGGCCACTTCGGCCACATAGAACTCGTCAGGCCGGTCATCCACGTCGGCTACGTCAAAATGATTTACACGCTCCTTAAGACAACATGCAGGAGCTGCGGAAGACTCCTCCTCACGCCGGAAAAGCTGGAGCAGTACAGAACCCTGCTCATGGAGGCGGAAAGCACGGAAGAGGAAGAAGACCAGAGCCTCGAAATCATAGAAAAGAGCAAGAAAGCCAGCGAGTGCCCTCACTGCAAAGCCAAACAATCCCAGATCAAGCTCATCAAACCAACCACGTTCTACGAGAAAGAGCAGAGACTCCTTCCCTCAGACATACGCAGGAGAATGGAACTCATCGCAGACGACGACCTCAAACTCATGGGAGTGGACGCTGATAACGCCAGGCCTGAGTGGTGCATACTAACCGCCCTGCCCGTCCCTCCAGTCACCACGAGACCATCCATCACGCTTGAGACAGGCGAACGCAGCGAAGACGACCTAACGCACAAGCTCGTTGATATACTGAGAATAAACCAGCGCCTCCGCGACAACATCAGCGCAGGAGCGCCGCAACTCATCATAGAAGACTTGTGGGACCTCCTGCAGTACCACGTCACGACATACTTCAACAACGAAGTCAGCGGCATACCTCCAGCAAGACACCGCAGCGGCAGACCGCTCAAAACGCTGGCCCAGCGCCTCAAAGGCAAAGAAGGCAGGTTCAGGTACAACCTCTCAGGAAAGCGCGTGAACTTCTCAGCGAGGACCGTGATCTCACCAGACCCCAACCTCAGCATAAACGAAGTCGGCGTGCCATACGAGATTGCTGAAGAACTCACAGTGCCGGAAGCAGTCACCGAGTGGAATCTCGACTACCTGAAGAAGTTCGCGGAGACGGATAAGTACCCGAAAGCGAACTACGTCATAAAACCGGACGGGAGGAGGAAGAAAGTCACCGAGATAAACAGGGCGGATGTCCTCGAAGAGCTCGCTCCCGGATATACAGTGGAGCGCCAGCTCATGGACGGCGACATAGTCCTGTTCAACAGGCAGCCATCACTGCACAGGATCTCGATGATGTGCCACAGGGTGAAAGTCCTCCCCGGAAAGACCTTCAGGCTGCATCCCGCGGTCTGCAAGCCCTACAACGCAGACTTCGACGGTGACGAGATGAACCTGCACGTCCCGCAGACAGAAGAAGCGAGGGCAGAAGCCCTAAGTCTCATGCTCGTCCAGGACCAGGTAATCTCCCCGCGCTTCGGGGCGCCCATCATAAAGGGGGATGAAGACATCATCACCGGCGGTTACTTGATGACGCAGAGGAACGTGAAGTTCTCAAAGAACGACGCCGAGCGGATCCTGATGAAGGCAGGCATAACAGACATCCCAGAGCCAGACCTGCCGGACAATCAATACTCCGGCAAGCTGCTTTTCTCGCAGTGCCTCCCGAAGAGACTGAGCATAGAATACAAAGCAGAAGTGTGCAGGAAGTGCCCTGAGTGCAAGAAGGAAAAGTGCGAGTACGACGCGTACGTAAAGATAAAGAGCGGCCGGATAATCACGGGCGTCATGGATAAAGTGGGCTTCCAGGGCACGCTTCTCAATGATATTACGAGAAAGTTCGGCACAGACGAGTCGAGAAGGTTTATAGACCAGAGCACTGCCCTCGTGCTGGCAGCGCTCATGGACCGCGGCTTCACCGTATCGCTCGCGGACATGGAGATACCTAAAGACGCCCAAACAGAGATTGCTGCAGTTCTCAAGGACGCTAAGGAGCAGACGAACGCATTCATACGGAAGTACCATGCCGGTGAACTGAAGCGCATCCCGGGAAAGACCCTGGAAGGAACGCTGGAAGACAACATCATGGCAATACTCGGAAAAGCCAGGTACAACGCAGGAAACATAGCGGCGAAGTACTTGGGGATCGACAACTCATCAATGATAATGAGCCGCGTTGGCGCGAGGGGCTCGCTGCTCAACGTGACGCAGATGAGCGCGGTCGTCGGACAGCAAGCAGTGCGTGGCGGCAGAATCCTCAGGGGCTACAAGAGCAAGACCCTGCCGCACTTCAAGGAAGGCGAGATAGGCATGGAAGCGAGGGGTTTCGTCAACTCGTCATTCTACGACGGCCTCACGCCAATCGAGTATTTCTTCCACGCCATGGGTGGCAGGGAAGGCCTCGTCGACAAAGGAATCAGGACCGCGAAGTCGGGTTACATGCAGCGCAAGCTCATCAACGCGCTGCAAGACCTCGTCCTCAGGAGTGATGGCACAGTCAGGGACGCAAGCGACACAGTCGTGCAGTTCACTTACGGAGAGGACGGAGCAGACCCGATGAAGTGCCACGGAGATGACTCCGTGAAACTGCGGGAAGAGTCGTACATCGAAGAGCGACGCGAAGAAGAAGGCAGCGAGGGCGAAGAAGAAGTTGAGTATGAGACCGGCGAGGAAGATATGGGGTTTGACTGAGGTGATTCCATGAGTGACCTGTTCGAAAAGTACGAAGGAAAGCTGCCGAAGAAAGTGCTCGTAGAGCTCAAGGAAGCGACGAAAGGATTAAAAAGCCCCGAAGTCAAAAAGACGCTGGAACGCGTCTACGGCGAGTTTGTCGCCAACAAAGCCGTTCCAGGAGAGGCAGTCGGCATCATCGCCGCGCAATCCATCGGAGAGCCCGGCACGCAGATGACGATGAGGACATTCCACTACGCGGGCGTGGCAGAGCTCGCTGTCCCGCAGGGCCTCCCTCGATTTATCGAGATTGTTGACCTGCGCAAAGAACCAAGCATGCCCGTGATGGAGATATACCTCACGGACAGCATACGAAAGGACGAAGAGAAAGTCATTGCCTTTGCAGAGCGCCTCGAGAACGTTCCCCTGAGCGACATCGCAACCGTTGAAGAAGACTTCGCGAAAAAGCGCATCACGATCACCTTCAACGAGATGAGGCTCAACGAGCATGGATTGACAGTTGAAGACGCCATAAAGAAGATCGAGAAGGCAGTCCGCCGGAAAGCGAAAGAAAAGAAGGACAACAACCTTGTTTTCGAACCGGGCTTCAACACACTCCGTTCGCTCAGGAAGTTCGTGGACCGCATCCACGAGACAAAACTCTGCGGCGTCAAAGGCATAAGGAAAGCCGTCGTGCTCCAAGAACATGACGGAAGCGGATGGTACATAAAGACAGACGGATCGAACCTCGCAGCAGTCCTCAAGATGGCCGAAGTCGAGCCATCACGGGTGTACACAAACCACATCAGGGAGATCGAGGACGTGCTCGGCATCGAGGCAGCGCGCAACGCCGTGCTCATCGAAGCAAAAGCGGTTCTGGACGGCCAGGGACTGAAAGTCAACCCCAGGCACGTCATGCTCGTGGCTGACGTCATGTGCTACGACGGCCAGGTGCGACCAATAGGAAGGCAAGGCGTTTCAGGATCCAAGTCCTCCGTGTTCGCGCGGGCGGCGTTCGAGGAGACAGTCAAGCACCTTCACGCAGCGTCCATAAAGGGTCAGAAGGACATGCTCACAGGCATCACAGAAAACATAATCATCGGCCAAACCATTCCTGTCGGGACGGGCTTGGTGAAACTCGGGATGAAACAAGGGAAGTGACAAAATGGAAGCAGTTGACGTGATCAAGAGGATCATGGAGACGGGAAGAGTCACGATGGGGACGCGCAGCGTCCTGAAACAGATAGCCGCTGCCAAGCCCAAACTCATCGTGGTAAGCAGTAACTGCCCGAAGAAAACATGCGACGGCATAAGGGAGAAAGCGCAGAAGACCAAAGTCCGCGTGTACACGTACCCAGGCACTGCATACGAGCTAGGCGAAGCCTGCAGAAAGCCGTTCCCGATAAGTGCTATGGCCGTGCTGGATCCGGGCCAAGCAGACCTAACCGCGCTCAAGAAGGAATGACAATGAAGCTTGGAATGGAAGAACTTGCGTACATCAAGGTCGTGGAGAACATGACCAAAGCGCGGGTAAAGGACTGCGTCGTAAGCGACGGAGAACTCATCATAGTCGTCCAGGAAGGGGATATGGGGCTTGCCATCGGCAGGAACGGAGACCACATAAACCAGGTCAGGGAGAAGATAGGGAAGAAGATATCCATCATCGAGTTCAGCCCGGACATGGAAAAATTCACGAGAAACCTGTTCAACCCCGCCGTCCTGACAAAGATAAGCATGGAAGATGGCGTCCTGACCCTGAAGGCGAAGGACGAGAAAAGGATCATAGGAAAGAACGGGAAGCGCATAAACCGCGCGAAGGAATTGCTGAACCGACACTTCGGCGTAAAAGATATAATCATTGAGTCAGGTGAATGAGATGCCAGGCGAACATTCCGCACGAAAACTTAAGTCAAACCGCCAGAAGCAGAAGTGGAAATCCATTGACTACAAGCGGAAGAAACTCCGACTGAAGAAGAAGCACGACCCACTGAAGGGATCCCCACAAGCAAAAGGCATAGTGCTCCAGAAAGTGGCGATGGAAGCCAAGCAGCCGAACTCCGGCCTCAGGAAATGCGTCAGAGTGCAACTCATAAAGAACGGCATCCAGATAACGGCGTTCGCCCCCTACGACGGCGCGATCAACTTCATAGACGAACACGATGAAGTCGTGGTCGAAAAACTCCGCGGCTCCAAGCGTGGAACGCTCGGAGACCTGCCGGGAGTCAGGTGGAAAGTCATAAAAGTCAACAACGTCCCCCTCGAGATGATGAGGAGAGGTAAGAGAGAGAAGCCTAGCAGGTGATTCAGATGAGAGTTTTAGGCAAGTGGGAAACTGATGGCGTGGAAGTGCGAGACCCAGGGCTGGTCAAGTACATAACGCTGGGTGGCAGCACGCACACGCACGGCAAGCACAGGAAACAGTTCGCGAAGAGCAGGATAAGCATAGTTGAGAGAATGATCAACACAATCATGCGCTCAGGGTCTGGAAAGAAAATCGAGGGCCACCTCATTGACGGAAGAGGAGGCTGCGGAAAGAAGATGCAGGCCAGGAAAACCATCATGGAGGCATTCGACCTGATCCACAAAAAGACAGGCGAAAACCCCATGCAGGTCCTCATAAAAGCCATTGAGAACGCCGCGCCCCGCGAAGAAACAACGCGCGTGCGCATGGGCGGCATGAGCAAGCACATCGCAGTGGACATATCACCCCAGAGACGCGTCAACCTCGCGCTGTCAACCATAGGCGTCGCAGCATTAGGCAAAACGTACAAAACAAAGAAGAGCAGGGCGCAAGTCCTCGCCGACGAGCTAGTGGCCGCTGCGAACAATGACAACGCAAGCATGGCAGTCTCAAAGAAGATTGAGATAGAACGCATCGCCAAAGGAGCTAGGTAGGATGGGACGAAGAGAAGAGATGGTCGAGAAAGTAACCACTCTCATGGACCAGCAGGAACAGATAAGGAACATAGGAATAATCGCCCACATAGACCACGGTAAGACAACGCTGACAGACAACTTCGTGAGCGGTGCGGGCCTGCTGTCAGAAGACCTGTCCGGAAAAGCGTGCGTCATGGACTTCCACGCCGACGAGCAGGAACGCGGCATCACAATCAACACGGCGAACATCTCTCTCGTGTACAAGAAGGAGAACAAGGATTACCTCGTCAACATCATTGACACGCCCGGGCACGTCGACTTCTCTGGTGAAGTCACGCGCGCCATGCGCGCAGTCGACGGCGCGATCGTCGTGGTGTGCGCAGTCGAAGGCGCCATGCCTCAAACCGAAACAGTGCTGAGGCAGGCCCTAAGGGAGCGCGTGAGACCAGTGCTCTTCATAAACAAGGTCGACCGCCTCATCAACGAGCTGCAAGTCACTCCAGAAGACATGCAGAAGAGATTCGCCAAGATCATCGGCAAGTTTAACGACACAGTCCAGAAGATGGCGCCGCCAGAGTTCAAAGAAAGCTGGCAGGTAAAGCCGGAAGACGGTACTGTCGCATTTGGCTCCGCTTACCACAACTGGGGGATAACAGTTCCGTACATGAAGAAGACAGGCATGAGCTTCAAAGACATCTTCGACCACTGCAAAGAAGAGAAGCAGAAAGAGCTCAGCAAGAGACTCGTGCTCTACGACGCCATAATCGAGATGGTGATAGCGCACCTGCCGAACCCAGTCAAGGCACAGCAATACAGGATCCCGGTCATCTGGCACGGGGATCAAGCCAGCGAAACAGGGAAAGCAATGGTCAGCTGCAACCGAGAAGGCCCGCTTTCGCTTATGGTCACGAACATATGCATTGACCCGCACGCAGGACCCGTGTCAACGTGCCGGGTCTTCTCAGGCACAGTGAGGAAAGGCCTGAAGCTCAGGCTATCGAATGCGTCAGTGGAGAACACGGTCCAAAGCGTCGGCCTGTACATGGGCGCAGAAAGACTGAACGTGGAGCGCGTTTACTCCGGGAACATAGTCGCGTTGACAGGACTCAGAGACGCCTACGCAGGAGAAACCGTTTCGGAACAGGGCGTAGACCCATTCGAAGCGATGAAGCACTTCTCAGAGCCGGTCATAACAAAGAGCATAGAAGCAAAGAACACGTCAGACCTGCCCAAACTCGTTGAGATACTCCGCCAGGTAGCAAAAGAAGACCCCATGATCCGCGTGGAGATCAACGAAGAGACCGGCGAGCACCTGATCTCGGGCATGGGCGAGCTTCACCTTGAGATAATCGAGAACCGCATAAAGACGGAGCGACACCTCGAAGTCGAGACATCGCCCCCGATCATTGTGTACAGGGAAACCGTGACAATGACCAGCCCGCAAGTCGAGGGCAAGTCCCCGAACAGGCACAACCGGTTCTACTTCACTGTAGAACCTTTGCCTGAAGCTGTTTTCAAAGCCCTTGCCGAAGGGGAGATAACCGAGAAGGACATGAAGCAGCCGAAGGAACTGCAGCAGAAACTCGTTGATTTGGGCATGGATCGTGAGGAGACGAAGAAAGTGTGGGGCATCCACAACAAAAACCTTCTCCTCGACAACACTAAGGGCGTGCAGTACCTGAACGAGACAAAAGAACTCATCGTCCAAGGATTCAAGGAAGCAATAGACAAGGGACCGCTCGCGAACGAGAAAGTGCTGAAAGTGCTTGTCAGGCTGCACGACGCAAAACTCCACGAAGACGCGGTCCACAGAGGCCCTTCACAAGTCCTGCCGGCAATCCGCAAGCCAATATACGCGGCAATGCTCTCGGCAGCACCAACACTCATGGAGCCTTACCAGAAAGTGTTCATAACTGTGCCCCAAGACCTCATGGGATCAGTTACTAGGAACATCCAGGGAAGGCGCGGACGCATCGGCACGATGGAGCAAGACGACGAGAACATCATCGTCGAGGGATTGACTCCGCTCGCAGAGATGTTCGGCTTCGCCGGTGACATCCGGTCCGCGACAGGAGGAAAAGCCATTTGGAGCACTGAGTACGCAGGCTACGAACGCATGCCCAGCGAGCTCCAGCCCCGCATCGTGAAACAGATTCGCGAGAGGAAGGGGCTCAAGGCAGAGGTTCCTCAACCCAAGGACTTCATGGAACCATAAGTAATATTAAAAAAACGTTTACAAAATGAAACTGGAGGACTTTGTATGGCAGACAAACCACACCTGAACCTCGTGTTTATCGGCCACGTCGACCACGGCAAGTCCACTATGGTCGGCCGCATCCTGTACAACACAGGAGCAGTGGATGAGAACACTATGAGGAAGCTTAAAGAGGAGGCAGCCAAGGTAGGGAAAGCTACCTTCGAGTACGCCTTCGTGATGGACAACCTGAAAGAAGAAAGGGAGCGCGGCGTCACCATAGACCTGGCGCACAAGGAATTCAACACCCAGAAGTACTACTTCACGATAATCGACGCGCCCGGACACAGGGACTTCGTCAAGAACATGATCACCGGCGCATCGCAAGCAGACGCCGCAGTCATTGTTTGCGACGTCGCTTCAGGCGTCCAACCCCAAACCAAGGAACACGCATTCTTGGCGAGGACGCTCGGCATTAAGCAAGTGATCGTTGCGATCAACAAGATGGACTCTGTGAAATACGACCAGGGTAAATTCAACGAGACTAAGGGACAGATCGAGACCCTGCTCAAGACCATCGGCTACAACCCGGCGGACATCCCGTTCATCCCAACCTCTGCTTACGGAAGCGAGAAGACGAGGGCGAAGGGAGACAACGTGACTGAGAAGAGTTCCGAAACACCGTGGTACACCGGACCAACGATACTCGACGCGCTCAACGCGCTCAAGGTCCCTGAGAAACCCGTGGACAAGGCACTCAGACTGCCCGTCCAGGACGTGTACACCATCACAGGAATTGGAACCGTGCCAGTGGGACGCGTTGAAACAGGTATCCTGAAGATCGGACAGCAAGTCATCGTAATGCCTTCCGGATCCAAAGGAGAAGTGAAGACCATTGAAATGCACCACCAGCAGCTCCAGCAGGCCGAACCCGGAGACAACGTCGGATTCAACGTGCGCGGCCTAGGAAAGAACGACGTGAAGCGCGGTGACGTGATCGGTCCTGTGGACAGCCCGCCAACAGTGGCGAAGGAGTTCACGGCACAGATCGTCATCCTGCAGCACCCCAGCGCCATCACCGCAGGGTACACGCCAGTGTTCCACTGCCACACAGCGCAGACTGCGTGCACGGTAGTCGAGCTGCAGAAGAAGCTTGATCCCAAGACGGGCGGCGTCGCTGAAGAGAACCCCAAGTTCCTGAAGACAGGTGACGTGGCTATTGTCAAGATAATGCCCACGAAGCCCTTGTGCATCGAGAGCGCGAAGCAGTTCCCGCAGATGGGCCGCTTTGCGGTAAGGGATATGGGTATGACAGTGGCTGCAGGCGTTGTCTTGGAAGTCACGCCAAAGACGTGAAGGGAGCAATTCCCTTCACCCAAACCCCCTTTATTTTTGAGTGATTTGAAATGCAGGTTGCAACAGTAAAGCTGACAGGTCCGGACTACAAGAAGCTGGACGACGTGTGCGCGCAGATAAAGGATATCTGCAAGAGAACCGGCGCCAAGGTTAGCGGGCCGATTCCGCTACCAACCAAAAAACTGAAGATTCCGACCCGGAGAAGTCCTTGCGGGGATGGGTCTGAGACCTTCGAGCAATGGGAAATGCGCATCCACAAAAGGCTCTTGAACATAGAGACAGACGAGCGCACTCTGCGCCAGGTCATGCGCGTTCAAGTGCCGGACCAAGTCAGCATTGAGATCGAGCTCAAGGAATGAACTTGATCTTTAGAGGTAAAGAGCAGAAGCTCCTCTTTCTGCTAATCGGTAGCCCACCCAGCCATCAACATTTTTAAGAAAGCGACTAATAGAGGTATCAGCGAACATTTTGCTGCGGTGGCGGAGTCCGGTTAACGCGCTGGCCTTGAGAGCCAGTGGGCGCAAGCCCGTGCAGGTTCAAATCCTGCCCGCAGCGCCTTTCCAAGGAAGGGGAACACTGATTCCCCAAAGCATCCTCCCCACTACAAAACAGCGAGCGTGAGCGAGCAAGTGCTTGCTTGCAAAGCAAGCAACGATAGATTTCCCAGGCTTTTTCCGCTCTAAAAGCGGAAAAAGGCTGTTACACAATCTCCACTCTTCGCATGTTCGGCACCTTCTCGCGCGAAGTCGAAAAAGGCGACGTGAACCTGCCGGGGAGAGTCACCAGCCACAAAGACTGACCCTCCTTTACGTGCGAGTCCACAACAAGCGAGGGAAAGCCCTGCTTTAACACAGTCCTCAGGCTACTGGACGCCGGGCCGGGAGGCGTGGCGGCAGAAGCAGACTTGAACTGGATGTGGAGTGCAGCCACTCCATTGTTCTCAAGAAAAGGCACTAAGTTACGGTAGCCCATATTCTCTTTCCTCGACAAGTACGGCGGCATAGGCACGAGCTCAAGACTGCCATCATCCTGCCTCACAGCCCTCACAAGCCTCCGGCCCTCCGCATCAGACAAGGAAGCAGTCGATGAGAACGCTTTACTGCCCTTCTTCTCATCCCAATCGCTCATCGAAAACAGTTTCCTGGCATGTTCACTGCGAATGAATACCCTGCGCGCCGAATCGAACATGGACGAGATTTCAGCCCACCTGGGGGTGTTCGTTACGCTTTCGCGCAGCTCGGCCAGGGGCTTGACCACGCGATCCTCGAAATCCTTGTACATTGCATCCTTTTTCAACGCATCCCCGACAGCCGGGTTATCATCATAGCCAGCGCCATGCGCAAGGTTAGAAAAATCGCGCTCCACCTCCGGCTTGCTTTCCAAGACATCGTGGTTGTCGTAAAACAAGTAATGATGAAGATCAGTCAAGACATCGTGGACGCGGGCGAGCGCAAGAAGCGAGCCCTCGACCTCGTAATCCGAAAGCGCGTTCTCCAGCTCCTTAAAGCCTTGCTTGGCCTCAGCAGTAATGACGAACCGTTTATCGCGCTCGAGTTCCTGAGCCAGGTGAAGCATTTGCCTCAGCCTTTGAGGGTCAATATGCATGCATAAGTAATGCAAAACCAGGTTTTAAAAGCTGTCGGGGAAACCATTATTTACCTCAGCGCCCCCAAACATGAGTATGCGGTTGCTTTTGGCAATACTCTTGGTTTCAGCCGCGCTGGCTGCTTGCGACTACTCAGTTACGAGCATGGCCATCGGCTCGAAAGCAGACTGCTCAGACGCAATGCCTGTGGAACAGGCACGCGTGTACGCGGGCGAAGACTACTACGTGTGCGGCGCTCTGGACATCGGAGGCGCGCGCATAAGCGCTTACGAAGAGAGCATCATGCCGCAGCAGGAAGCAGACACTCGCGCGCAAGGCAGGTTCATACTACACGGCAAGGCCAACACAGAAAAGTGGGGAGTGTACTACATCAAGCTTGAATTGGAAGAACCGTGCGAAGGAGAACTGATGCAAGTGCCTGTCGAAGTCAGGACGCGGTGCGTCCAACTACCTCCCAGCACAGTCCAAGCAGTGCCGAACGCGGTCGAGGAAGGTAAGTCATTCGCGATAGAAGTCGCGAACGCAGACAAAGACCTGGACATGCAGATCCAGGGACTGGCAATGCCGATAACAGCAAGGATAGTGCAGGGAGAGAAGTGGACGCGCAGCGTGACAAGCCAAGAGTGCGCGCCAGCAGGACAGGCCTGCACCTTGCGCTTCAGCTTCGTTGAGGCCGAGCACCCCATCTGCAGGCACGACGGCAGCGCAATAGAAGTCAGGGTGCGTGAGGAGCAGCAGGCAACAAGCACAAGCATCACGGACCCCACGCTCGGCATAGCAGTGATGGCCGCAGTCGTCATAGTCGGCACTGGAGCGGGCGTGTTCGCGCTCTCCAGAGCGTGAGCGGGGCTAAGTCAGGGTGCGGCCCCTGAACTTAAGGCATGCTAACGAAGGGATGAGTATGGGCTACAAGTACGTTGATGAAATCACGTCAGACGTCATGTTCGAAGTCAAGGCAAAGACCTTCGAAGAAGTGCTTTCAGACGCGGCGAAAGCAATGCTCAACATCATGTACGACATCAGCAAGGTCAACCCGCAAAAGGAAGTCATCATACGGACAGAAGGCGATGACGAGAAAGAAGCCCTGCACAACTGGCTGTCGGAAGTGCTTGCCCAGTGGGAGATAGCGGGCCTCATGCTCTCGGAATTCGACGTGAAAGTTACCAGGAAAAACGGCGTGGGAATAGAAGCAGTGGCGAGAGGCGAGCCCACCAAAAACGACATGATCCAAACACTGGTGAAAGGCGTGACATACTACAAGTACGACCTCAAGAAGGCGAAAGACGGGTACACAGCAACAGTGGTAGTGGACATATGATGCAGGGCTCGAGCTACAGGGAAAGAGAACTAGAACTCATAAGACTAAAACTGGTAATGAGGCTGAGGATCAAGAAAGGAGACGAAGTCTTGGAGATAGGTTCTGGGAAAGGAGGGACATCCCTGCTGATAGCCGCAGCCACCCACGCCAAAGTCACGGGAGTAGAACCAGACAAGGAGTTCCTTCGCATTTCCAGGAAGTGGGCGAAAGACCTCGGTATAAACGCGGCTTTCAAGCCCATGCCATTCGATGGAACAATCTCCCTCAAAGACAAGTACGACTTCGTGATCCTATC
The DNA here is from genome assembly GCA_016939415.1 of Candidatus Iainarchaeum sp. Taxonomy (GTDB): domain Archaea; phylum B1Sed10-29; class B1Sed10-29; order WALL01; family WALL01; genus JAFGGZ01. The sequence continues at coordinate 14,369 of JAFGGZ010000035.1, forward strand.
AGCGGTACTGCACCACACAGAAGAAAGAACAGGATTGAGGATAGTATCAGAAGCAGTCCGACTCACCAAGAAAGGAGGATGCATCGGCATCCTGGAGCATAGGAAAGTAAGCAAGAGCCGCGTGCACAAAAGCCAGTGGAGCGTTGCGAAACTAAGGAAATCCCTCGGAAAGAGCAGCGCCAAAGTCATCAGCACGGAAAGCGCCGGAAAGAACAGCTTCATAATCGTGGCGAAGGTGATGGAATGAAGGAAAAACTCGAGAAAGTGTCGGACTGCAAGTGGAGAATCCCGAAGACCGCGCGAGACAGGATGCGCGTGGACGCAGTCGTGTACGGCTCGCAAAAGATCATTGACCAAGCAGAAGACGCTGCAATAGAGCAACTCACCAACGTAGCCTGCCTCCCAGGCATCATGGAGCCAGTCGCAGGCATGCCGGACATTCACTGGGGCTACGGCCTCCCCATGGGCGCGGTAGGCGCGTTCGACGCGGAAGAAGGCGTTATCAGCGCGGGCTGCACGGGCTTCGACATAAACTGCCTTCCTGCTGGGACAAAGGTTCTGCATGAATTCGGTTACAGAAAGAACATAGAATCATTCGAAGAGACATTTACAAAGGACAGGATTAAGTGTTTGAACCCCACGTCAAAACTAAAGAACACGGAGATTGCACTGTTTCTTAAGAAGAAGCAAAAAACTGTCATCGAGCTCGTGACAAAGGCAGGGCATAAGATCCAGGCAACGAAAGACCACCCATTCTTTACAAGAATGGGCATGAGAGAACTCAGGTATATTGCAGAAGGAGAAAGCGTTTCCGTCTTCCCGTTCCAAGGAGTCGAATACGAAAAGCCAGCAAGCGGCATAATCATTGAACACGAGCAGGTTGGCGCGAGTGTTCGCAAAGAACTGGAACAGAAGCACTTGCTCCCTCTGACGCATGACAACGAAAAACTTCCTTATCTTCTCAAGTTGATGGGGTTCATAACCGGAGACGGCTGTGTGTACTGCAGCAAGGGACATTTCTTTGTATGCTTTTATGGAGAAAAAGAAGATCTTGAAGTAATAAGAGAGGATGTCAAGCGATTGGGATTCAAACCCGGGGTGATAAGCTCGAGAAATAGGAAACACAACATAAAAACATCATACGGCAACGTGGTCTTTGAACATCTAGAGAACACGTTCCGAGTATCCTCGAAAGCCCTATACGTCCTGCTTGAAACCCTTGGATTGACAACAGGCAACAAAGTCAGAAAGGAAATGCTCGTCCCCGCGTGGGTGCTCAAGTGTCCTAAGTGGCAAAAAAGGCTTTACTTGGCAACGTTGTTCGGAGCTGAACTTACCACTCCTTCCACCGTGACAAAACACGGTTATAACTTTTACGGACAAGTGCTTTCAATGAACAAAGAGAAAGGCCTGCTAGCAAATGGAAAGCGATTCATGAAGCAGGTACAGGATCTCCTGAAAGAATTCGGTATTAAGAGTACGCTGCTAAAGGAGCGGAAAGAGTATGTTAACAAGGAAGGGATCGAATCGTATAGGTTAAGGCTGCAGATCTCTGCCACGTCAGATAATTTGCTAAGACTATGGAGCACCATCGGGTTTGAATACAACAAAGAAAAGATGTTCAAAGCAAATGCTGCGCTACAATACCTAAAGCTTAAACAGATAATAATATCCGAAAGGGAAAGAGCCCAAGATCAAATAAGGAAAATGAAAAAGCAGCACAAGCCATTCAAAGAAACTCTCTCCCTCAAAAGCGAGTACGTGAACCAAAGATTCCTCCAACGCTCATACTACGAAAAAAGTGGGATGCCAAGAGTGACCCATAAGTTTGAAACATTCGAAGAGTTTCTGAAGAACAGCACCGAAGGATTAGGAAAAACAGGGCAAGTATGGGACGCCATCGTAAAAATGCGGGAAATACCACACAATGGCCTTGTTTATGACTTCACAGTCGCTGATGAGAACCACAACTTCATCGCAAACAATTTCATGGTCTCTAACTGCGGCATCCACATGATACGAACAGACCTCACAGCAAAAGAAGTGACCCCCAAACTCGATGAACTCGTGGAAACACTGTTCACCAAAGTCCCGTGCGGCGTCGGGTCGGAAAGCAAGCTACGCATCACAGGAGACGAATTCGACGAAGTCCTCACCACCGGCGCGGTCTGGGCGAAGGAAAACGGCTTCGCGACAGAAGACGACATCAAGCACATGGAAGAAGAAGGCAGGATGGACGGCGCGGACCCATCAAAAATCAGCGACACAGCGAGAAAGCGCGGGCGCTCGCAGATGGGCACGCTCGGAGCGGGGAACCACTTCCTCGAAGTACAGAAAGTGGACGACATCTATGACAAGAAAGCGGCAAAAGCCTTCGGAGTGGAGAGCAAGGACCAGGCAATCATCATGCTTCACTGCGGCTCTCGCGGATTCGGCCACCAAGTCGCCACAGACTACCTGAAAATCCACGAGAAAGCAGCCAAGAAATACGACATCTGGCTGCCGGACCCGCAGCTCGTGTGCGCGCCGACCACGAGCCCGGAAGGACAAGCATACTTCAAGGCAATGAAGTGCGCAGTCAACTACGCCTTCTGCAACCGCACAGTCATGACGCACTGGGTGAGGGAAAGCTTTGCCCAAGTCTTCAAGCAGGACTGGGAATCGCTGGGAATGAAAACCATTTACGACGTCGCGCACAACATATGCAAGCTCGAGAAGCACAAGATCGGCGGCGAGACAAGGGAACTGTACGTGCACAGGAAAGGCGCGACCAGGTCACTGCCAGCAGGCCACGAACTGGTGCCGGACACGTACCGGCAGGTCGGCCAGCCAGTGCTCATCGCAGGATCCATGGGCACTGCATCGCACATACTAGTAGGCGCGGAAAAAGCAGCAGAGTCGTTCTACTCATCGTGCCACGGCGCGGGAAGAACCATGTCCCGCCACGCAGCCATACGAGAGTTCTGGGGGGAGGACGTCAGGAAAAAACTCGCTGAAAAAGGCATAAAAGCCAAGTCCACCCACCCGAAAGTGCTATCAGAAGAAGCGCCGGAAGCGTACAAGGACGTTGATGAAGTCATAGAATCAGTGCACTGCGCAGGCCTATCCTCAAAAGTCGTGCGCGTAACACCCATGGGCGTTGTCAAGGGCTAAGATTTAAATAAACGCTCCTCGTTGCAGAAAGCAATGGTGGAGCAAGAAATCATCGACGAAGTCAAGCGATTCATCAGCGGAGGCTATGATAAGCACACCATAATCCAGACCCTGGAAGGCTTAGGGTACACAGCAAAAGAAATCGTCGAGATCATTGCTGCAGCGACGCCCGCTCAAGAAACTGCCGAAAAACCGAGGAGAGAAGTGCCGAAGATAGAGGAAGAGGAAGAACTGCCAGAAGGCTTCGCCAAGGCACCAGAAGAAGAGAAAGAAGAGGAAATCCCGCCAGAAGCCGAACTAGCACTCGAATTCGAAGAAGAATTGGGTGCGCTGGAAGGGCCGCAGGTCGTGAAGCCGCTGCCGCTCGCGCGAAAGCCAGCGAAGAAAGAAGTGCCCGCAGCACCGGAAAAAGCGAGGACGCCAGCTCCTAAACCTGTTCAGGAACCGCCGGCCGGGGAAGAGCAAGTCCAGAAAAAGCGCGCCACGATGAGCATCGTCATCTTCATCGTAGTGTTCGTCATCATCGGACTGCTCGCGTACCTCGCAGCCCCGAAACTCGGCATCAAAGTGCCGTTCTGAAAACCCCATTCTTTTTTTAACAGCATGCACAATACCCTACGCATGCCAAAACATGAAACCATTTTCAGGATGCGCGTGGGCGTGCCGCACACGCACCCGCAAGCCAAAGAACGAGCCGTCGCAAGACTGAACACGCTCCTCAACCAGGCGAAGAACAGCAAAGGCAACCTGCTCGCGCTGGAATCAGCAGAAACCGAAGCAGGCAGGAAGCTTGCCAGGCTCCACGAAGCAGAATACGTCGACTCAACGAATGAGATGCGCGAACTCGTGAGCGCGGTCGACGCGCTGCTCAGAGGCGTGAACACCAACGCGTACAAGGCCATGCTGGAAACCCCGCAGACCCAAGGCAAAGCAAAACCTTTATAAACAGAGTCCCGCAGAACAATGGCATACTGTACGGAACCCGTATGGTGTCACAACTTCTGTTGTTGTTTGGAATGGAACGCTTACGACCTAGAGTCCGCGTTCTGCACGGGTGATCAGAGTGACAAAACTATCACGTCCCCGGAGAGGTTCTCTTGGGTTCTCACCGAGAAAGCGCGCGAAGCGCCCCTACGCCAGCCCCCGCTCTTACACAAAGAGCGAAGCGGCCAAGGCACTGGCATTCCCGGGATACAAAGCAGGCATGACGCACGTCATGGCAGTCGACAAATACCCCACCTCGCCATCCTTCGACCAGACCGTGTTCATCCCCGCAACCATCATCGAGTGCCCGCCCATGACTGTGTTCGGCATCAGGGCGTACGAAATGACGGTTAACGGCCTAAATGCAGTCACAGAAGTTTGGGCCGAAAAACTCGACAAGAACCTCAAACGCAAAACATCCACGCCCAAAGAACACAACCACGACACCAAAAAGATCGAGGAAAAACTCGGAACTCTTTCTGAAATCAGACTCCTCGTGCACACGAACCCCACATTCAAGAAAAAGCCAGAGGCATTCGAAGTCCTCGTCGGAGGGGACGTGAAAGCCGCATGGGAGTACGCCAAAAGCGTGCTCGGAAAACAAGTCAAGGCCAGCGACGTGCTCAAGGCAGGAGACTGCGTCGACGCAATCGCGATCACCAAAGGCAAAGGCATTCAAGGCCCTGTAAAGCGCTGGGGCACAAAAATACAGTACAGGAAAGCCCACGGCAAGCGCAGGCACGTCGGCGTCGTGAACCCATGGACGCCGAACCGGACCATGTGGACCGCGCTGGAAGCCGGCCAGATGGGATACCACCGCAGAACCGAATTCAACAAGCGCATACTTGCCATAGGCGAAGACGGCAAGGCCATCACCCCGAAAGGCGGCATACCCAACTACGGCGTGGTCAAGAGCGAGTACGTACTCGTGAAAGGAAGCCTTCCAGGCACGAAGAAAAGACTGGTTGTCATGAGGCCGCCCGCAAGACCGACAGCAGAGAAGCCAGCCTATGAAGTGAAGAGCATTTCAACAGACTCTCAGCAAGGCAAGCGCTCTTGGAAGGGGGTTGAAGCATGAAAACCCAGATCTACTCAATCAAAGGGGAACAAGTCAAGAGCATGGACCTACCCAAAGTGTTCAAGACAGGCTATAACCCGGCACTCATCAGGAGAGCAGTCGTGACAGAGCAGAGCACGAGGCTGCAGCCGAAAGGCAATGACATAACCGCAGGACTCAAGACGAGTGCTGAGTACATAGGCCGCAGACAGGCATTCAGGAGCGGCATAAACAAAGGCATCTCCAGACTGCCACGCGTCAAGCTCGGCGGCGGAGGCCTCGGGGAAGTGCGCATAGTCCCGCACGCCAAAGGCGGAAGGAGAGCGCACCCTCCGAAGGTCGAAAAAGTGCTTGAGAAGCACATGAACAAGAAAGAAAAGAAACTCGCACTCATGTCGGCCATAGCCGCAACAACCCAAAAAGAACTCGTGAAGGAGCGCGGCCACGAACTCAACGGAATCAAGGACGTGCCGATCATAGTCGAAGACAAGTTCCAATCACTGAAGAAGACCAAGGAAGCAGTGGAAACACTCACGAAACTAGGTCTCGGAAAAGACCTGAACCGCGCGAGCAAGAAGAAGGTGCGGGCAGGAAAGAAGCGCGTCGCAAAACATGAGAAGAAGAAGAGCGTTCTCATCATCGTCGGCAAGGACGACGGCGCGATAAAGGCGTGCAGGAACATACAGGGCGTGGACATCGCCACAGTCGAGCGACTGAACGTGGGATTGCTCGCTCCCGGAGCGCACGCAGGAAGACTCACTGTCTGGACAGAGTCCGCAGTGAAGCAGGTCGGTGAGAAATATGGCGCTTAAGTACCCTCTCACTACGGAAAAGTCTGTCAACAGCATCGAAGGCGAGAACAAGATCGTGTTCGTCGTGGACAAGACCGCGACAAAGAACGAGATAAAGAAGGAAGTGGAAGACACTTACAAGGTCAAAGTGAAGCAAGTGAACACAAGCATTGACCGCAGGGGAAAGAAGAAAGCCTTCATCACGCTCACAAAGGAGAGCAAGGCAGCAGACCTTGCAACGAAACTCAACCTGATATGAGGCGGTGCAAATGGGAAAACGAATAGGAACGCAACGCAGGGGACGTGGAGCAGCTAGGTACACAGCCCCTTCCCACAGGTTCAAAAGCGAGGCCAAGTACAAGCCCGGAAACCTGGAAGGCGTCGTGACAGACTTCGAGAAAGACGCATCCAAGACCACGGTCATGATGAAGATCGCGTGGAAGGACGGAACAGACTCATACTACCTCGCTCCCGAAGGCGTGTTCACCGAGCAAGGGGTAGTTCAAGGCACGGGGCCAGTCAACATCGGTAACATCCTGCCGCTCGCGAGCATTCCGGAAGGCACGCCCATATTCAACATAGAGAACGTGCCGGGCGACGGCGGCAAGACAATCCGCAGCTCCGGGACGAACGGCATCATAATCAACAGGGTTGGCGACAAGGTCAATGTCAAACTGCCCTCAAAGAAAATAATGGTATTCAACGCGCAATGCAGGGCGACTGTAGGGATCGCTGCCGGAGGAGGCAGGCTTGAGAAGCCGCTCCTGAAGGCAGGCAACGCAGTGAAGAAGAACAGGGCGCGCGGCCACAGATACCCCCACGTCAGGGGAGTCGCCATGAACCCAGTCAACCACCCACACGGAGGCAAGGAACACCACACAGGAAAGCCGACTACAGTGAGCAGGAACGCCCCCCCAGGACAGAAGGTCGGGCACATCGCAGCTCGGAGAGTGGGCAGGAAGAAGAGGAAGTGAGTTGATATGGTAAAAGAGTTCCTGTACAAAGGCAACACCATCGAACAACTGCAGGCAAAGACAGAGGAAGAGCTCATGAACCTGTTCCCGAGCAGGGAGCGCAGGCACATGAAGCGCGGGTGGACAGAAGAAGAAAAGAAACTCCTCAAGAAGCTGCGCAGCAGCGGGGAAGACGCCGTAGTACGCACGCACTGCAGGAGCATGATCGTGCTGCCCGAAATGGCTGGCAGGAAGATAGCAGTATACAACGGAAAGGAATTCACTTACCTGACGATAGTGCCGGAGATGGTTGGGCACAGGCTCGGGGAGTTCGCTCTAACGAGAAAGAACGTCAAGCACTCGGCCGCAGGAATCGGCGCGACGAGGTCCACAAAATTCATCTCTGTGAAATGAGGTTGATTGCATGGCTTACAGCACTGACATGGAAGGCGCACGCGCTATGGGAAGGGGGATAGACATGTCCCCAAAGCACGCCATCGAGGTGTGCACAGCAATCCGCGGAAAGCGCGTCGAAGCGGCCAAAAAGTTCCTTGAGAACGTCATGACCAAAGAGGAGCACGTGCCATTCAAGCGATTCAACAAACAGGTGCCGCACAGGAGCGGCGGGCCGGGCAGGTACCCAGTCAAGGCCGCGAAGCACATCTTGGGCATCCTAAAGAATGCCGAAGCCAATGCGGACAGCCGGGGCATGGACACAGAAAGACTGTACATCGCCCACGCCAAAGCCGATAAGGGCAGGGCGTACGCCCGCAGGGCCGCGAAGGGACGAATGAAGACGCACACGTTGCAGACAGTCAACGTTGAAATCGTGCTCAAGGAGGCATGAACTTGATTGAAAGAAAGTTCATTCAGGAAGGCATCGTGAGGAGCAACATCAACGAGTTCCTCAAAAGGAAGCTCAGGAGAGCGGGCTTTGTCGGCGTTGACATACAGAAGACGCCGATCATGACCCGCGTGGTCATACAAGTAGAGCGACCCGGACTCGTCATAGGAAAGAAAGGCTCCACGATAAGAACGCTCACTACTGACTTGGAGAAGCGGTTCGGCCTCGACAACGTTCAGATAAAGGTTGAGGAAGTAGGCGTGCCCGAACTCAACGCGGCAGTCATGGCAAGGCGCATAGCATCAAGTTTGGAGCGCGGCGTGAACTTCAGCCGCGTCATTAATTGGACGCTGGAAAAGATCATGGGGGCAGGCGCGCGCGGAGCAGAAATCATTGTCGCAGGAAAGCTCGTGGGCAAGGGCGGCAAGTCGAAGAAGCAGCGCGTCAATGCCGGCTACATGATGAAGGCAGGCGAGCCCTCAAAGCTCGTGCAGACGAGCCAGACGCAGGCCATAATGAAGGCAGGCATCATAGGCGTCACTGTCAAGATAGTGCCGCCGGACGTGAGGCCGCCGGACAAGGTAAGCATAGAAAAGCACGCGAAAGGAGGTGAAACCGTTGGCAATACTAAGACCCCCGGAAATCCGGCAGATGAGTCCGGAGGAAAGGAAGGAGAAGTTGCAGCAGTTGAAGAGTGAATTCTCGAAAGAGAAAGCTGCGGTTGTCAGCGGCACGCGCCCAGAGAACGCCGGCCGCATTAAGGAAGTAAGGCGGACAATCGCGCGCATACTCACAATCCAGAAAGAACCCGGCAAGAAAGCCGCGGAAAAAACCACAACAAAAAAAGAGGCAAAGAAAGAATCGGAGGTCGTTAAAAAGAAATGACAGAGATGTGTCCAGCGTGCGGTCTGCCAAAAGACCTGTGCGTCTGTCAGGAAATTGCCAAAGAAAAGCAAAAGATTCGCATAAGGGTCGAGACGAAGAAGTACCAGAAGAGGATGACCGTCATCGAGAACCTGGACCCTGACACGGATCTGGAAGACATCTGCACGCAGCTCAAGAGAAAGCTTGCGTGTGGTGGCACAGTCAAGAACGGGCGCATAGAGCTTCAGGGTGGGCGCACTGACCGCGTGAAAGAAGCACTCATAAAACTAAACTTCCCAGAGGATCGGATTGAAACATCTTAAGGCGCTGGCGATGAACCCCATCATCGGGTGCCCTGTCGAGGTCGTGAGGACGACTTCGCCCGGCCCCATCGTGAAGGGAGTCATTGCCGACGAAACGCTCAAGACCATCACGGTCCGAACCGAGAAGGGTGACAAGCAGCTTCAGAAACGGTCAATACGACTGCGCATCGGAATGCCCTCTGGCATCGTGGAGGTGGAAGGACACCAACTCATGCAGAGGCCCCACGAACGCCTCAAAAAGCTGTGGAAAAATATTCGGTGAGAACATGACTGAAGAAACCAGTTGCATGGACGTAAACTGCCCGAGGCACGGAAGCCTCAAGCTTAGGGGCAACACATTCACAGGAGTAGTTGTGAGCGACAAGATGAACCGCAGCGTTGTGGTCGAGCGGAAGTACTTGAAGAAAGTGCCGAAGTACGAGAGGTACGAACGCTCAAAGTCCAAGATAACTGCTCATAACCCTGACTGCGTCGCCGCCAAGGCGGGTGACGAGGTCGTGATAAGCGAATGCAGGAAGATAAGCAAGACGAAGAGCTTCGTAGTCACTGGAATAAAGAAGAGGGGTGAGGCAAAGTGAAAGCAGTAGCAGCGCACATCACGAAGTGCCTGGGAATCCAGAGCATACTGAAGTGCGATGACAACACGGGCGCCAAAGAACTTCAGATCATCGGGGTTGTGGGATACAAGGGGCAGCGAAGGCAAGTCCCAAAGGCAGGTATCGGCGACGTAGTGGTCTGCAGCGTGAAGAAAGGCAAGCCTGACGTCCGGAAGAAGATTGTCAAGGCCGTCATCGTGCGGCAGAAGAAGGAGTTCCGGCGCAGGGACGGCACTCACATAAAGTTCAACGACAATGCGGCAGTGCTCATTGATGATACGGGCATGCCCAAAGGCACTGAGATCAAAGGGGTTGTGGCCAAGGAAGTGGCCGAGCGATTCGCCAAAGTCGCGACGCGGGCCAAGAACGTGGTGTAGGTGATGGGGATGGATTCCAAGCAACCGAGAAAGCAGAGAAAAGCGCACTTCGGCGCTGCGATGCACGAGCGGCAGAAGAAGGTAGCTGCGCCCCTCTCAAAAGAACTGCGCGAGAAGCACAAGAAGCGCAGCATGGCCGTGAGGAAAGGGGATACAGTGAAGGTAGTGCGCGGCCAGTATAAAGGCATCACTGAGAAGGTCATGGAAGTCGACTTGAAGAGGTACAGGATATTCGTCAAGGGCGCGGAGCGAAAGAACGCCAAGGGCAAGGAATCTCCGTACCCTATTCACCCATCAAACGTGATGATTACCGAGCTCAGCCTTGACGACGAGCTGAGGAAAAGCAAGCTGAAGGGATGATTGTATGGCAAGCAGAGGAGAATCAAAGATCCTGAAGAGGTTGCCGGCACCCAAGACGATGCACGTGCTCAGGAAAGAGCACAAGTTCACTGTAAAAGCCAGTTCAGGACCTCACGCGATCAGGAACAGCGTTCCGATGGCCACTGTCCTCAGGGAACTGACCGGAATGGCTGACAACCTGCATGAGGTGAAGCGCATACTCCAGGACGGCAAGGTGCTCATCGACGGGAAGATTGTCAAGGACTACGCTTTCCCGATCGGGTTCATGGACGTGGTGAGCATACCGAACGTGGACAAGTACTACCGCGCGGTGTATGACCGGAAGGGCCGGCTAAAGCTTACTGAGATCAACAGGCAGAACGCAGGATTCAAGCTGTGCAAGATACGCAACAAGACAGTAATCGGCGGAGGGAGGATACAGCTCAACCTCCACGATGGAAAGAACATACTGATGGAGAAGAACAAGTACAACGTGGGGGACGTGCTCAAGATAGAAGTCCCTAGCTTGAACGTGCTAGACTCATACTCCCTCGCCAAGGGCAGTGTTGCCTATGTAACAGGCGGCAAGCACGCAGGAGAAACAGGGCGGATCGAGGACTTGGTTCCGGGCACGATGGCCCGCAGGCCGCTGGCAGTGATAAAGAGCGGGGAAGAGCAGTTCGAGACGCAGAAGGACTACGTGTTCGTGCTGGGAACGAAAGAGGCCGCTGTGAAGGTCCAATTGGAGTGATGACCTATGATTAACGTGAGCAAGGTCACCGTCAACATCGGCGTTGGAAACGCCGGAGAACAGCTGGAGCGAGCGGAGAAATTGCTGAACATACTCTGCGAACAGAAACCCATCCGCACCAAGGCCAGACAGAGAATTCCGACTTGGGGCATTCGCAAAAATGAAGAGATCGGCGTCAAGGTAACGCTCCGCGGGAAAAAGGCAAAGGACTTCGTTGACAGGGCCATTAACGCCAGGGAAAGGAAGCTCAAGGCAACGCAATTCGACGATGTAGGCAACTTCGCGTTCGGCGTGCCCGAGTACATCGACATACCCGGCGTGAAGTACGACCCTACAGTAGGGATATTCGGGTTCGACGTATGCGTCACTCTCGGGAAGAACGGTTACAGGATAAAGAGCAGGAAGCGCGCGAAGAGGAAAGTCCCTAGCTCACATAAGCTCACCAAAGAAGAGGCAATTGAGTGGGTGCGCAACAACATGAAGATCCAAGTGGAGGAGTGAGCGCCATGGTAAAGAAGAAACAGCAGAAGGGCGGAACAAAGCAGAAGGGAAAGAAAGTCCCGAAAGGCACCAAGCAAAGGCAGTGCAGGATATGCAGGGCGCGAAGAGGAATTATCCACAGGTACGGGCTGCACATCTGCAGACGGTGCTTCCGCGAGCAAGCAGAGAGCATGGGGTTCAAGAAGTATTAGGTGATTAACATGGTTCTCAACGATCCGTTGCTCAACGCCATGAGCACAATGAAGAACGCCGAGAAGGTGGGAAAGAGCGAGTGCAAGATAAACCCCGCGTCAAAGATGATAGGCGACGTGCTCAAGGTCATGCAGAAGGAGAAGTACATCGGCGAGTTCGAGTTCGTCGACAACGGCAAGAGCGGCCACTACAATGTCAAGCTGCTCGGCAAGATAAACAACTGCGGAGTCATCAAGCCGAGACTTGCAGTCAAGCGCGAGAGCTACGAAGAATACGAGAATAGGTTCCTGCCGGCAGAGAACATGGGAGTGCTTGTCGTGTCAACATCGTACGGCGTGATGACGCAGCGCGAGGCAACCACAAGAAAGGTTGGGGGACGGCTGCTGGCCTTCGTTTACTGAGGTGATTTCGGATGAGTATGGCTGTCGATATAAGAGAGGAAATCCCGATCGAGGACGGGGTGCAGGTGTCAGTGGAAGGTGACACAGTCAAAGTTAAGGGTCCTAAAGGCAGCTTGGAGCGCAATTTTGACCTCAGGAACATCCACGTCGCAACCGAGGGCAACAACGTCATTGTCTACTCCGAGTTCCCGAAACGCCAGCAGAAGGCGATGGTGGGAACAATCGCGTCGCACATAAAGAACATGATTCACGGCGCTAAAGAAGGGTTCGCGTACCGCCTGCAAGTGGTGTACGCCCACTTCCCCGTAAACCTCGGCGTGCAGGGGAACAAGGTCATCATCAAGAATTTCATGGGTGAGAAGCACCCCCGGGAATCACAGATTGCCGGCAATGTAAAAGTGGATATACAGGGGCAGAACATAACAGTCACGGGCGCCAACAAAGAAGACGTCGCCCAGACCTCCGCGAACCTCGTCGAGGCCACGCGCATAAAGCGCAGGGACCCGAGGGTGTTCAAGGACGGCATATACATAATAGGGAAGGAGTGAGCCGCATGGTAAAAAAGAGCTCACCGAAGAAGAGGAAAGTACCTACATTCGCGAGACAGAACGCTTCCGAGAAGAAGAGAGTCGGGAGCCGCTGGCGGAAACCTCGTGGCATCGACTCGAAGCAGCGCCAGCAACGCCAGGAGAAGGGAGCGCACCCGAGGATTGGATACTCCCAGCCGCGCGCAATCAGGGGAATGCACCCAACGGGCGTCAGGGAAATCCTCGTAAACAACCTCGCGGGACTTGAGGGATGCGCCGGCAAGGCCGTTCGCATCGCGTCAGCAGTGGGAAAGAGGAAGCGCGAGGGGATACTCAAGAAAGCGGAGGAGATGAAGCTCAGGGTGCTGAACCCCTGAGGAGTTGATGGTCATGGAAGTCGGCAAGGTAAAGAAGCTCGCGGCTCGAACGCTCGGGGTTGGCGTCCATCGCGTCAAGGTGATGAACGCAGAGCGTGCGGCAGAAGCAATCACGAGAGAGGATATCCGGACAATGGTGAAGGAGAAAGCCATCAAGCTAACGCCTGTTGTCGGGACGAGCCGCGCACGCGCCAGGATCCTGGCAGCAAAGAAGAAGGCGGGACGCAGGACCGGCGCAGGAAAGCGCAAGGGCACCAAAAAGGTGCGGCAGAAAAAGAAGCGAACGTGGATGGTTCGCGTGCGCGCGCAGCGCAGGAAGCTGCGCGAACTGAACCCGACGAATTACAGGCAGGTATACCGCATGATAAAGGGCGGGTTCTTCAAGTCAGTAAAGCACTTGCAGGAATACGTCAGGAAAGGGGGGCAGTAAAATGACCCAGAACACGACTTACACAATGCGATTCAGGAGAAGGCGGGAGGGTAAAACAGATTACCACAGGCGCCTTAGACTGCTGAAATCGAGGATTCCCAGATTTGTCGTCAGGGTCCTGCCGCGCCAAGTGATCACCCAAGTCATAAACTTTAACGAGAAGGGCGACAACGTCGAAGCATGCGCATCCTCACTCGAGCTCAAGAAGTACGGCTGGAAGGTTCACACGGGAAACGTGAGCGCTGCTTACCTCACGGGGTTCATGTGCGGCCTGAGGGCGAAGAAGAGGGGCATATCCGAAGCCGTGCTGGACATAGGCCTGCACACCCCAGTATATGGCTCGAACGTCTTCGCTGCCCTTAAGGGCGCGCTGGACGCGGGCATAAACATTCCACACGACGAGAAGTGCCTGCCAGCAGAAGAAAAGATAAAAGGCAGGATTCTGGCTCAGAACCTGGGCCGCGAAGAGATCCAAAAGCAGTTCGAGGCCGTCATGAGCGAGATAGAGAAGAAGGTGAAGTGAAATGCCACCAAAAAGAAAGAAGAGGGAAAGCCGGAGACAAGAAGACCGTGAGGCAATGCTCACGGCATGGGTTCCGAGAACCAAGGCAGGCAAGCTTGTGCAGGCACAGGAGATCACTTCGCTCGACCAGGTATTCAAGATGAACATCCCCGTCATGGAGCCGGAGATAGTGGATTACCTCATGCCGAACATTTCCGAGGAAGTCCTTAACGTGGCAGCTGTCCAGCGCACGACTGATGCTGGGCGCAAGAGACAATTCCAAGTGACTGCGGTCGTCGGCAACAAAGACGGCTTCGTCGGCGTCGGGGTCGGAAAGGGCCCCAATGTCAAGCAGGCAATAGAAAACTCAATGCGGAAGGCCAGACTGAACATCACCCCCATACAGCGCGGTTGCGGTTCGTGGCAATGCGGTTGCGGCTCAGAACATTCAGTGCCATTCAAATGCGTTGGGAAGTGCGGGTCTGTGAGGATTTACCTGATGCCCGCACCGAAGGGAACAGGCATCATGGCCGGGGACACAACAAAAAAAGTCCTGGAACTGGCCGGAGTGAGAGACGTGTGGACCCGCAGCAGCGGGAACACGAGAACAGTCTTCAACGCAGCCAGGGCAACTGTCGAAGCGCTCAAGAACACGAAAGAACTCAAGACAGGTGAGGTCATATGAACAGGATAGCTGTCGTCATGGTGAAAGGACTCATCAACACCCCGCAGACAGTAAAGGACACGCTGAAGATGATTAACCTCACGAAGGTTAATCACTGCGTTGTTATAGACGACAGGAAAGAGTACAAGGGAATGCTCCAAAAAGCCAAGGACTGCATCACGTGGGGCGAGGTCAGCGGCGACATTGTTGTGAGGCTTCTGGACAAGAGAGGTAGGATCGTTGGTGACAGGAAGCTGAGCGAGGAATGGCTCAAAGACCACAACTTTAAGTCGATTCAGGCATTCGCAGACTCATTTATGAAGTTCGAAGCAGAGCTCAGGGATTTGGATGTCAAGCCCGTCTTCAGGCTCGGCCCTCCAAAGAAGGGATACAAAACCACAAAGAAGACGTTCAGGCAGGGCGGCGACCTGGGATACAGGGGGGAAGCAATAAACGACTTGCTTGCCAGGATGGTGAGGTGAATGGCGCTCAAGAGCAGGAAGATCAGGACGAAGCAGAGAGGCACGCGAGTGTGCGGCAGGGGAAAAAAGGGATCACGCAGGCGCGACTCTGGCCGCGGTCTGGCAGGCTCCAAGAAGCACATGTACTCCTGGATCCTCAAGAACGACCCTGACCACTTCGGCCGCAGGAAAATGAAGTCCCTGCAGAAGAAGCTCAAGGTCGTCAACGTAGGCTATTTAAATAACCTCGCTGTAATGAAGGATGTTAAAGAGCTGGACGTCACAGAGCTGGGCTTCGAGAAAGTGATCGGCGGCGGCAAAGTCGACCAAGCGCTGAAAGTCACCGCCAAGTCCGTTACAGAGGCTGCCAAGCAGAAGATAGAGACTGCAGGCGGCTCAGTGACACTGGCTTGAGTAAAGCAGGTGTTCCAATGGCCTTTGAGTTCCTTGACCCGATAATCAAAATGCTTCCAGAGGTGAAGCGGCCTTCCCAGACACCGGACATGAAGAAGCGCATGATATGGGTCGCTGGAGCGCTGCTCATATTCTTCATCCTCGGCCAGATAAATCCTGTGGGACTCCTATCGCCAGGAAGGCTTAACGAGATAAAGCTGAGTGACCCTGTGCGATACCAGCAGATCATAGATTCACAAGGCGGAGTCATGCAGAGGGTTGGGTTCCTGGAAAGCGTTCAAACCATTCTCGCGTCAAAGATAGGCTCGCTCGCAACCCTGGGTATCGGACCCATAGTCATGGCATCGATCATCCTGCAACTGCTGGCAGGAGCCGAAATACTCTCCATAGAAAAAGAACGGTACCAGGGAGTGCAAAAGCTGTTCGCGATCCTGTTCTGCTTCTTCGAAGCAGCCATATACGTGTTCACCGGCTTCATTCCGATCGAGCCATCAGGCATAACGCTGTTCCCTGTCCCGGCGCTGGCAGGCTTCTTCGAGATGAACGCCATGCTCGTGCTCGCTCAAATCGCGTTAGGCTCCATAGTCCTGCTGTACTTAGACGAAGTCGTGTCCAAGTGGGGATTCGGCTCGGGAATAGGCTTGTTCATAGTGGCAGGCGTGTCGCAATCAATCATCTACCGCTCGGTGAATCCAGCCGCCGGACTGATACCCACATTCTTCAACACAGTCATGTCGACTGGAGCTCTGGACTTCGACCTGCTGGCACCGCTAATCTTCACCTTCATCGTATTCATGGTAGTGGTCTTCGCAGAAGCCATGCGCATAGAAATACCGCTGACGCTCGGGCGCATCAGGGGCGTGGGAGGACGATACCCACTCAAGTTCCTGTACGTGTCAAACCTGCCTGTCATACTCGCAGCCGCGCTGTTCGCAAACGTGCAGCTCTTCGCGTCAGTGCTCAGTAACTGGGGATTCCCGCTGCTAGGCCAATTCGGTCCTGGAGGACAGCCACTCCCCTCGCTCGTGCTATCCCTTGACCCGAGCCAATTGTCCTTGCCGCTGGCGTACCTGGTAAAAGCACCCTACGGCATCGTAGGGACGACGACGGCGATACAACAGTACATACTCAGCCCGAGCGTCGTCGTGCTAGGTTTCATTCCATTGGAGCTCATCCACCTGCTGGGATACGCAACCATACTAATCGCGTGCTGCGTTGTGTTCGGCAAATTCTGGGTAGAGACCACGAACATGGGATCGTCGCAAGTGGCGAAGCAACTCCAGCAAGTCGGGTTCAGCGTGCCGGGCTTCCGCAGGGACGTGCGCGTCATAGAGCGCGTGCTGGACAGATACATACCAATAATCACTGTGCTGGGGTCGGCTGCGGTGGGGCTGCTCGCTGCCGGCGCAGACATCACCGGCGCGTTGGGTACGGGAACGGGAATTCTGCTGAGCGTAGGCATACTGTACAGGCTGTACGAGGAACTGGCTGCAGCACAACTCTCGGAACTCCATCCTGCGCTGAAGAATTTCTTGGGGTGAACAAGACATGATGGAATTGCTAGGGATAAAACTGATTTACCCAACATCCGCCGCGATAGTCGCTGTAGCAGCCATAGGCGTGTCGCTTGTGTCGATTATGCTGCACGGCAAGATGGTAGACCGATCGAAGATGGACGACGTGAGAAAGCGGGTTGAGGAACACCAGAAGCAGTTCCTCGAAGCGCAGAAGAACAACGACACGAAGAGAGTGGCCAAGCTGGAGCGCGAACAGGAAGCGATCATGAAAGAAGTGCGCCAGAACATGACAGCCAGCATGAAGCCCACACTCATCACCATGCCCATCGTCCTGCTGCTCATATGGTTCCTCGGAGACCAGTTCGGAAAGGTCGGGCCACTGATGGACCTCCCGTTCGGCATTCCATTCCTGACGAAAGCAGTCGCAGACGCAGGCATCGTGAACGGCATGGACTGGTTCGCGGTATACCTCGTGTGCGCCCTCACCACAAGCCTGTCGATAGAACTCGTGTTCCGAAAACTATGGAAAAGGTTGAAGGGATGATAATCACCATAGGCGGCCTTCACTGCGCCGGGCGCTCCACTGTCGCAAAGCTTCTCTCGGAAAAAACAGGGTTCAGGCACGTCAGCGTGGGGGACGTGGCAAGAAAGATGGCCATGGAAAAGGGCATGAGCATAGAAGAGTTCAATACGTACTTGGAGAAGCACTTGGAAGAAGACAAGGAACTCGACCGACGGATGCTCGCAGAAGCAAGCGGCGACGTCATCCTGGAAGGCAATCTCTGCGGCGCGCTCCTCCCGAAAGCGGATATAAAAATCTGGTTGACAGCAGATCCCCGGACCCGCGCCGAGCGAAGGATGATCAAGCAACGCTTCGGCGACAAGCCGTCAGGAAGCATTGAGGATGCGGAAAAAGAGCTGAAGCAGAGGGAGGAGAGCGAGAGGAAGAGGTACGAGAAGATGTACGGCATCAATCTCTCTGACCTCAGTGCGTATGACTTGATAATCAACACAGGCGAGTGGCCCGCCAAAAGCGTGGCCAGCATCATTCTCGAAGCTGTGGAAAGGAGGAATGAGTGATGTTGTTAAAGAAAGGAACTAAGTGCGTGAAGACATCCGGACGCGAGAAAGGCAAGAACGTCAGGATAGTCGAGGTAATCGACGAGAACTTCGTCCTCGTAGAAGGGGATGGCGTCAAGAAGCGCAGATGCAACGTCAAGCACCTGAAGTGTTGACGATGGATGGTTTCATAGTCCTCAACAAGCCGTTGGGGCCTTCCTCACACGAAGTCACTGCGTGGGCGGGGAAGCTTCTGGATTCGAAAGCGGGCCACGCAGGAACGTTGGACCCTCAGGCCGGCGGAGTCCTCGTCATCGCCCTTGGGAGAGCGATGAAGACCCTACTGGCGTTGTCAGAGTGCGACAAAGAATACGTTTGCGTGGCCAGGTTCGAGAAGGACGTTGACGCAGAACAACTGAAGAAAACACTGAAGGAGTTCACCGGCAGGATATACCAGACCCCCCCGAAAGAGAGTGCTGTGAGGAAAGTCATGCGCACGCGCGTCGTGCACCGGACCAAGCTCCTGGAAGTGGCTGGTCGGCTGGCATTGTTCCGCGCGCACGTCCAGCACGGCACGTACATACGAACACTATGCTCTGACATGGGAGAGGTGATGGGGAACGCCTGCGAGATGCTTGAGCTGCTGCGCACGCGAGCAGGGCCGTTCTCAGAGATGGTCACGCTGCAGGATGTGGCGGACGAGCCGGATAAATTCATCATGCCAATAGAAGCAGGAGTAAAGCAATTGAAGAAGATAGTGGTGAGAGATTCGGCAGTGTCTGCTATCGCGCACG
>JAFGGZ010000036.1 GCA_016939415.1 Candidatus Iainarchaeum sp.
GATATTCTGCCACGAGCGGGTGGGCGTACCAAGGGCTTTCGCTGCGGCCGAACTCCCTGGCTTTGAGCGTGAGGTAGCTTGATGCAGAGTACCTGTTTATGCACAGGCCGCTGCGCTTGCTCACCCCCACCGTGTGCTCGTGCTTCCTGCACAGCTCTTCCCTGCCCACAAGCGTGCCGTCTGCGAGCAGCAGGTCCTCCTCGCCGACTAGTCCTTCGTCAACGAGCCGCGCGGTGAAAAGCGTTTCTTCAGTGCTGAGGAACATTCCTTTCTCATAGGATTCCCTGCTCACCACGCTGCCCTCACTCTTTGTTTCGTCCGTGAGGAAGAGCACGAACGCGTCTTCTGAACGCGTGTCCATTGTTTTCGCCTTCTTGGCGTTCACGTCGAACGAGATGAACCGTGCCCTGAGCTTTACGAAGCCGACGCCCCAGTACGGCGTGTCGAAGAGTGTGGCGCTGCCGCCGTCCACTGCCACGACGCGGAAATCGTCTTTTATCTTTCTCGGGTAGTAATTCCGAAACGTGTCTTCGTCGAGCCGGTTCAGCCGGTACGTGAGGCCTTCAGCAGACTTCATGGTCGTGGGGGGCACGATCCTACTCTCGTCGTACTTCCCGCCAAGGACGCGTATGAGCGACTGCAAATCCATTGCTTTAATTAACCGGTCGGGCGTTTAAATAACCGATTTAATGCGGTGTGCCGAGATGTCCTCTCGCAAGGTCCTGTGGAACGAGCCCGCCCTCCTTCTGGATGACAAGGCGTTGGTTATAGGAGACCTGCACATAGGTCTGGAGTCGTCCTTGTCCAGAAAGGGCGTGCGATTGGGTAGCAACACGCGGCGCATGCTCGCGCACGCGCGCAGGCTCGTGCGCGAGACCGGGGCTGAGGACTTGATAATCCTCGGAGACTTGAAGGAGCGCATCGGCGCAGTGAGCGCGCAGGAGGCGAGGGAGGTCCCCGCGTTCCTGCACTCCATCGCCAAGGAAGTGAATGTCGTCATTGTTCTCGGAAATCACGATGCCGGGCTCGGACCGTTGCTGAGCGGGTTCGAGACGCATCCTCCGAGCGGTTTCCTGTACGGCAAGCACTTGCTCATCCACGGCAACGCAAAACCCAACAGGTCTTTTTTGGAGCAGTGCGACGACGTCATTGCTTCGCATTGGCATCCCGTAATAAATTTCCGCGCTGGCCAGGAAAAGGTTTGGGTACAGGCCGTTGTTGCAAAAAAGAAACTGTTAATAATGCCGAGTTTCAACAATCTATTGGGCGGCGTCGACGTGAGCCGCATTGACAACAAGTGGGTTGACCTATCAAGAGCACGGGTCTGGCTCATGGATGGCGTCGAGGTCGGTGTCAAGCATGCCTGAACGCATTCATCACGGGCTTGAGAGAAAGCTCATAAAGACTCTTAATGCATTGTCCCGCATTCGGGGGGTGGGTCAGAACACCGCCAGGTTTAGAGAGCACAAGCGCGGGCTCATGGACTTGCTTCATGAGATAGACCCGCTGAATCACCAGCTCACCGACAATGTGGTCCACCATCCCGAGATGACTGCCCTGATAAAAGCCTCTTTGAAAGGCAAGCTCAAGAATCCAGACGTGGACGCTTCGGCGGCAGTGAACTTCGTGGCGTCTGAGTTCCGCACGAATCATTACGCTGTCCAGGAAATTCATCGCTCGCTACGCGTTGATGATGCTGCGGGTCTGCTCCGCGACTTTCGCAGGTCGGGGGAATTCCTCGGTTATGCTGACATCAAACCCAAAACAGCCAACAAGGTTGTTGATTTGCTGCTCTCCACCCACAAGATTCCCCGCCAGATAGCTTTCAATGATGTCCAGGACGCGCTCCGCATGCTGCGCAAGCCGAGGGCATCGAAAGGCCCTCGCTCTGTGAAGGTCACCCTGAAGACGCGTGGCGGCAAGAACCTGCCTACCGACGAGCGCGCTTACTGGTCATTAGGTGATTAAGCTATGTTCAAGCAAGTCATTGTCGTGCGCACGGATCTTGATATGGGCAAGGGCAAGATGGTTGCGCAAGGAAGTCACGCTTCTGTCGAGGCTTTCCTTGATTGCCAGCGGAAGCATCCGGATTGGGTAGATCGCTGGCTGGGTGAGGGGCAGAAGAAGATTGTCCTGAAAGTGGATTCCAAGGAAGCGCTCACGATGCTGTTCGAGGAAGTCAAGCGCTTACTGCCCGCGAAATTGGTTACTGACGCTGGCCACACGCAGCTCGAGCCGGGGACGGTCACGTGCTTGGGCATTGGCCCCGCTCCTGAGACGGAGCTTGACAGGTTCGTGTCGCGGTACAAGTTGTTGTGATTCCCATGGAGCGCCGCAGCATCCGCAAGTACGAGGACAAGTCAGTCCCGACGCCGCTGATCATGAAAGTCATTCAGGAGGCTCGGAAAGCGCCGTCTTCCATGGACTCTCAACCGTGGCTGTTCGTGGTGGTGCGTGATGCCGAGAAGAAGAAAGCCCTCGCTGACATGAAGGGTGAGGACAACGCGTGGATGGCTGATGCTCCCGTAGTCATAGTCGTCTGTGTTGACTTGCAGAAGAGCACGACGCGATGGGTTGAGGATGGCTCTGCTGCGGCGACCGCGCTCATGATCGCGGCTGCTGAAATGGGGTTGGGCACTTGCTGGGTCACTGGCTACTCCCCTAAGGATGTGCGTGTTGCGGCGAGGATGCAGTCCCTGCTCAACATTCCTTCCAACCTCGTGCCCGTGGTTCTCGTGCCTATGGGCTTTCCAGGCGAGGTGCCGGCTCCGAGAAAGCTGGGGCCGGTGTACGAGGTTGTTGAAGAGCGCTAAGCCGTTGTGTCAGTGCAGTCCGGGGGCATGCAGACTCCCACGCCACCGCCGACTGATGGCTCTTCTGGTTCCACCTGTTTCGGTTCTTCGTAGAGCGGCTGTGTTGGCATTATCCTTTCTTGTTTTATGACTGGCTGTGCTTGGATGACGCGGGCTCCCGTGCGTGTCGACTCTCTGGGCACGAATTCGCTCACACCGCTTTCTTCCATGCATTCGCGCTCGTTCTCTTTGTAGCATTCATCGACTTGTTTGAAGCAGTCTTCTAGGACGCTGTTCTTGCAGGAAGCCATCTTTTCCTCGCATTCCCTGCTTGTGGAGCGCTCGCATTCCCTCCGCTGCTTCTCGAACTCGTACTGCAGTTCCCTGTCGCATTTCGTCACGAGTTCGTTGCGTTCTTTCTCTATTACTCGTTCGCACTCGCGCGCGTCTTCCTCTTGTTGCCGGAACTGCTGGTTGCACTCCTCTTTCTTCTGCTCGGCCTCGCGGTCCACTCCTCTTGCGCATTCGTCGTTGTTCTGGTACTGGTTATTGTTGCATTCCTCTTTCTTCCGGTTGCATTCTTCTTGCTGTGTCCTGCAGTCTTCGTCTGATGTCTGCTGCTGGTTCCTGCACTGCTCCTCTGCCATGCGGTTGTATTCGTCGCGTTTGGCCTGGCAGTCTGCGCTCGCGCGGCTATCTGCATCCGCTTTCAGCTGGTCGCACGTCGTGGTGCTGTTTTCTGTGAGGGTCTGGCACTGTGCGTCTGCGTCTGCCAGGTACTGGCGCTGTATTTGGGAGCATGCTTCGTCAGCGAGCTTCGAGTACTCGTCGTAGATTGCGTTGCAGTCCTGTGTGTTGCACGTAGTTGTGCAGAGGGTTTCGCATGCTGTGGAGTCACCGCCCTGCCAGCAGGCGTTGCGCTTCTCCTGGAAGTAATTGTCGTCGTAGCACTCTGTCCAGAAGTCTTGCGCGCCGACGTTCCCCCAGCAGGCCTTCATGCGCTCGTTGTATGTGTCTTGCTGCGTGCACTCCATTCTTCTTTGCTCGAACTCTTCCTGCGGGAAGCATTCGCGCATGTTGTCGCTACACCCCCATTCCACGTCCAGGCACGCTTCCCATGCCTTGTCTTCGCATTCCCATTGCAGGTTCTCGCACCGGTATCTGGCTGTTTCCATGCATGCGCGTATGTCCCAGCCTTCCTTTTCCGGGTTGACCATCGTGGCGCTGCCGACCTGGCCGAACGGCGAGTTCTTCGTGAGGTCCATCTTCATCTTGACTACGACGTACTGTCCTTGCACGTCCACGGATTCCACGCTCACGCCTTCCCCACCGACTTCCTTGCGCGCTTCCTCGCTCTGTTCCAGTGCTTTTTCTGCTGACTCGAACTTCGCGATGATGTACACGTCCGCGAGGTTACCGTTCACTATGGCAGAGATGCCCATCTTCTCGGGGTTGTCTCCTCCGCCATCCTGCGATGTTGATGCGACGAGGACGTCTCCGTCAGGCAGCATCCCCAGGATGTCGGCGTATGCGATGGTGGCGTTTGCTGTGCCGGTCTTGACGTCGATGATTTTCTTGATTGCTCCTTCCTCTCCTAGATATACTTTATTCATGTCAGTGAAGTAGTACGCCCCGTTCATGGTGTATACTGTGTAATCGCCGTACTGTTGTGTTGTCGTGGTTATGTCTTCTCCAGAGGC
Organism: Candidatus Iainarchaeum sp.; assembly: GCA_016939415.1. GTDB lineage: Archaea > B1Sed10-29 > B1Sed10-29 > WALL01 > WALL01 > JAFGGZ01. The sequence goes on from JAFGGZ010000036.1 coordinate 4,493, forward strand.
TTGGGAGATGCGTTGCGTGATGATGGGCATGAGCTGGCCCATGTCCATGACTCCCTCGACGATGAACGCGCTCGGCCCGCCTGATGAGTAGCCGAATGCCCTGGCGCTCTTTATGGCCATCCCGATGGCTGCCATTTCCGGTGGCACGCCAAGGTTTTGGACGATGGCGGGGTTGGCGCTGAGCTTTTCCACGTCAGCGTATATGATGAACGTGGCGTCCTACGGGGATTCCTGCGCCGCGAGGTAGAGCTTGTTAGGGTACTGTCCTTCCGGCGGCGTTATGCAGCCTATGGACAGCATAATCATTATGATTGATAGGGCGAGCACTGTGCGTGGGTTCATTTCCGGACACCTCGGTTTAAGAAACGATGCTAACTATTTAAACCTTATCGGAGAAAGATGTCTTGAGGCGAGTCTCATGAAGGTTCAGGACAATTGTTCCCGGTGCGGCCAGTACGCGAAGCTTGAGAATGGGCTTTGCAAGCGCTGCAGGCGAGAAGAAAAGGAGGGGGCCGGCGATGCAGAGGCGGAGTGAGCGCGCTTTGCGCAAGCGCAAGAAGGCGAACGTGGGCGGCACGCGTGGGTCTTTCACCCACAGGCGGGGTATTTCCCTGTGGCGCGGCAAGACCAGTATGTTCACGGACGAGTTCTACGAGGCTCTTGGCGGCCCGGAGTTCTCTGGTATCGTGCTGCACCTAGGTTGCCAGGATGGTGTTGAGACTGTGCGTTTGGCGTCGCGAGGCGTTCGCGTGGTCGGTGTTGACGATTCCAGGGATGCTGTCGCGAATGCGCGGTTGCGTGCCTTGCGCTCGCGTCGGACTGCGCGGTTTGACGTCGCGTCGATGACGAACTTGCCTTACAAGGACGCTGCGTTCGACGCCCTGTTCTCGAAGTTCAAGCTGGAGCGTCAGAGCATACCCAAGGTAATGGCTGAGGTGCGGCGCGTGCTGAAGAGCGGTGGCATCGCTTTCATAGTGATGGGGTATCGCAGCATTGATGTGAAGCGCGAGCGTGCTGTGAATCAGGGGTTTTCAAAGGACCCGCTGATACGCCAGCACTTTGATCTGCAGGTCTTTGAGGACTCATTGGACGGCTTCAATGTCCTGGCCAAGGACTTCTTTGAGACGTTTGCTTTCAAGCCGCTGCCGCCGCACAAGCACGTGGATGTAGCGTATGTGCTGCAGAAGGTGTGAAGCAAAGCTTTAAAATCCATGCCTGTTTATTGTTTGTCTGGAGTTGATTCTGATGGCTGTAGGAGTGAAAGTGGCTGATGCGATGAGGAAGAGCGTGGTGACCGTGTCGCCAAGCGACCTTGTGCAGAAGGCGCTCGAGTACATGGTGGACTTGGACATCGGGTCCGTGGTTGTTGTCGAGAACAAGAAGGCTGTGGGCATCCTGACTGACAGCAACATCCTGGAGCGCGTTGTCATAAAAAAGATGGATCCGGAAAAGGTTTCGATAAAAGAGGTCATGTCGCACCCGTTGCGGACTGTCTCGCCGGACATAGACATTGAGGAGGCGAGCCGCGTCATGCGCGATCTATCTGTCAAGCGCTTGCCTGTCGAGGATAACGGTAGGCTCGTTGGCATTATCACTGAGGCGGACATAATCGCCATGGCTCCTGCTTTGTTCGATATTGTGAAGGAGATGGCTGAGCTCCGCTGCGGCCTTCCCGAAGAGGCGTCTGACAAGACGTATTCGGGCGTGTGCGAGAGCTGCGGGAACTTTTCTGATGGCTTGCGCCGAAGCCAGGGCAAGCTTGTGTGCGAGGATTGCTGGGAGTGATTTCGCATGATTGCTTCGGAAGTAATGACTCCAGAAGTTTTCGTGGTGTCTCCATCTGATTCTGTGGCGCATGTCAAGAACCTGTTCATCAAGAAGGGCATCAATTCTGTTTTTGTGGTTGATGGCTCCGAGCCGGTTGGGTACATAAGCGGTGCCGAGCTGTCGGAAGCGTTTTTCCGGGCGAGGGAGCCAATCGATTCCATCCTGGCCGGGGGCATCATGAGGCCACAGCTTGTGACTGTGAAGCCGGATGAGCCTGTTCAGTCTGTTGCCAAATCGCTTCTGCGCAACGAATCCAAAGCCGCGCTTGTGTTCGACAGGGAGGTCTACGGCATCATCACGAAGACGGATCTCCTGGACTACTTTGTCAGCAATTACCGCGGTTCTGCTACTGTGCGCGACTTGATGACGGCGTCTGTGAAGACGATCACGAGCCAGCACTCTATTTTTCACGCAATCCGCGTCATGGAAGAGGAGGGTGTCGGCCGGCTGGTCGTTGCCGAGCCCGAGGTTGTTGGCATCGTGTCGCAGAGGGATGTCGCGCTTTCCACGTACAAGGACCGGCCTTCGAAGCTGGAGTACAAGCGCGAGTCGCGCGGAAAGGTGAAGCGCGATGTGCGTTACGTGCCGTTGACTGTCGGCGATGTCATGCAGACTGAGGTGTTCACCATTCCCGCGAACAGCGACGCGGTTTCTGCTGCGAAGCTGATGCAGGAGAGGAAAGTGGGCAGCGCGGTTGTGGTGGAGGACCGGAAGCCAATCGGCATCATCAGCAAGACGGACTTTGTCAGGCACATAGCTGAAACCAGCTAATTTTTGCAAAACCTTTATAAATGGTCCGCATCATAAGTTGCATAGCTCTGTGCGGGTGACGTCTTCGAGCCTTGCTGTGAGAATGAGGTCAACAGCGCAGAGTACAGCCCCGCTAGTCAGCCTTGTTGAAACACGTGATACGAGGTGTTACGGCGGGGCGACACCCTTCAGAAGGGTTTTCACATGACGTTCACCCAAACGCCGGAAGGCGTGTTGGTACGGGTTCACTGCGTGCCCGGCGCGAAGGGATTCGCTGTCGAAGGCATCAATGAGTGGACTGGTGAGCTGAGAGTAAGGGTTCCGGCCGAAGCCGAGAAAGGCCGCGCGAACGAAGAGCTCGTTTCGCGGCTCGGGAAGGTCTTGGGAACCGACGTCAAAATCATCAAAGGCATGAAATCTCACAAAAAGACATTGCTTGTAAAAGGCAAAGACATAAGTTCAATCAGGTCATCATTACGTTTACCATGAAGCGTTCACTGTGCTTCCAAAAGCTTTTGGAGCGCTTGCAGGACGAGATGGATGGCGGAAAGCCCGTCATCGTTGAAGGAAAGAATGACCGGAATGCCTTGCGGGCTTTGGGCTTGCATGGCAGGATACTGACTTTGTCATCAATGTCTTTTTCTGAGCTCGCTCAGGCAGTGGCCGAACGCCGCGCCCGTGGGGTGATTATCCTCACGGACTTGGATGCGTACGGAAAGAGCACTGCAGCAAAGTTGCGGGATTTTTTCCGCAATGAGGGCGTTGTCGCAGACCTGCGTTTTCGCAGGGAGCTGCACAGGGATTATGGCGTCGTTTTCCTTGAGACGCTTCCCGGAATCGCTTCGAGGCTGGAAGAAGAACGAGAAGTGATTTCAAATGGGAAAAACGTATATAGACACAGTCAAGTATCTCATAAAGGGAAATATAAAGATAGACGGCATCGTTGAGAAGCCGGACATAGTCGGCGCGATCTTCGGTCAGACCGAGGGGCTTCTCGGCGAGGAGCTGGATTTGCGCGAGCTGCAGAAGAGCGGGCGCATCGGCCGCATTGAGGTCAATACGCAGACGCACATGGGTAAGACAGAGGGCGAAGTGGCCGTGCCTTCTGGCTTGGATCGCGCTGAGACTGCGATCATCGCAGCTGCTTTGGAGACCGTGGACCGCGTGGGTCCTTGCGAGGCCAAGATTGACGTGACGTCAATCGAGGACACTCGGTCGAACAAGCGGGATTTTGTCCTGAAGCGCGCGAAGGAGCTTTTGGGTGCTGTTGATTCTACTCTGCCTGAGAGCAAGGAGCTTTCTCTGCAGGTCAAGAAAGACTTGAAGATGGCTTCGTTGCGCGAGTATGGCCGAGAGAAGATTCCGGCCGGGCCGGACATTGACTCTGCTGACGAGCTCATCGTCGTCGAGGGGCGTGCTGATGTGCTCAACCTCCTAAGCTACGGCATCAATAACGTGATTTCGCTGAAGGGCTCCAAGGTCCCGAGGATTGTCGCCGCTTTGTCGCGGAAGAAGGATATCACGCTCTTTGTTGACGGTGACCGCGGTGGTGACATGATTGTGCGGCAGTTTGCGGACGCAGGCCGAATC
>JAFGGZ010000037.1 GCA_016939415.1 Candidatus Iainarchaeum sp.
CCAAGACGCTGAAAGTCTGGGGAAATATAACGTTGCGTGTTCTGCAAACACGCACTCGCTCGCTAACGCTCGCAGTGCGGGGGGGATTTTCCTCGGGCGTTGGATAATGGGTGTGGTTCTTGTGTCGGTGGAGATAACGTACTTCGTTCACGGAACAACGACGGACAATGAAAAAGGTCTGGCGACTGGTCAGGTGCAGGGCGAGTTGTCGGAGTTGGGTAAGCAGCAGTCTGTTGGCTTGAAGGGCATGGTCACCGAGGAATTTGATGTCGTGTTCTGCTCTGACTTGAAGCGTGCGGTTGATTCTGCGAAGCTCGCGTTCAGTGATGATCACACGATTATCGAAGACTCTAGGCTCAGGGAGTGTGATTACGGGGATTTGACTGGTGGTGACGCGCGGGTCGTTTATTCTCTTGATGTCCAAAGCATTGACGTTCCGTTCCCTGGCGGTGAGAGCTACAGGGATGTAGAGAAGCGCGTGCGTTCTTTCCTGGGCTACCTGCTGGATCGGTTTGATGGCAAGCGCGTGGCCGTTGTCGGTCATCGCGGGCCGCAGCTCGCTTTGGATGTCATCCTCGGGGGTAAGTCGTGGGAGCAGGCTATTAAAGAGGATTGGCGCATGAAAGAGCCGAAGGGGTGGAGGCCAGGCTGGCACTACACTCTCGGGAAGTGATTGTCATTGAATGCAAGCGAGAGAAGAACGCTAAGGACTGTAATTGCACGTACTCCTGTGGGACTAGGGGGTTGTGCTGCGAGTGCATCCGCTACCACCGCGAGCGCAGGGAGTTGCCGGCGTGCTACTTCCCGGCAGGCGCGGAAAAGTCGTATGACCGGAGCATCGAGCACTTCATAAAGCTTCACAAAGCATAAATACGCCTTGCGCGTATTCTTTTTCGGGTGTTTTTTGATGAAGAAAGGGATGTTCATCGTGATTGAGGGGTTGGATGGTAGCGGCCAGAGCACGCAGGCTCAGCTGCTTACTGAGTACTTGCATGGCATTTCTCCGACTATTCACACGAAGGAGCCGACGAACAACCTTATCGGCGGCCTCATTCGCGCGCAGCTCACTGGCGAGTGGAAGACTTCGCAGGAGTGCTTGCAGTTGTTGTTCGCTGCTGATCGGGCTCATCATTTGGAGCGTTTCATAATGCCTGCTTTGGAGAAGGGAAAGAACGTTGTTTGTGATAGGTACTTGTTCTCTTCCCTTGCTTTTGGGGGTGTGAATGCGGATGATAAGTGGTTGTGGCATTTGAACGAGCACTTCCTGTTGCCGGATCACGCGTTTTTCCTGGATGTGAGGCCCGAGGAGTGCATGAGGAGGATGAAGGACAGGCCTGAGTTGGAGTTGTTCGAGAAAAAGGAGTACCTGTCGAATGTGCGCCGGAATTACTCGGCGATGGCGAAGCGCTTCAAGAACTTTCACATAGTCAATGGCGAGCAGCGCAAGGATGTTGTGCTTACGGAGATACTCAGCAAGCTGGAGGGCAAGTGATGCAAGGCATTGAAGCGAGGAGAGTAACAATTCCTGATTGTGCTGAATGCATCATTGGTCAGGGGAATTTCTCACTCAAGACGGTTGATGACATTGCCAGGACGGTGATGGCGTCTGCGAATGATGTCAAGGTTGGCGTGGCTATGAATGATGGTTCGACGAAGCTCACGCGCGTCAGCGGTAATGATGATGCGTTGGAGAAGGCTGCGGGTGATGCTGCTTTTTCTCTTGGTGCCGGCCACGCGTTTGTCGTCTTCATTAGTGGCGCTTTCCCTATCCATGTTCTCAATGATCTGAATAACGTGCATGGCGTGTGCAACATTTACGCTGCCAGTTCTAACCCGTTGCTGGTGGTCGTTGCCACTTCTGAGCAAGGCAATGCAGTGCTGGGTGTCGTGGATGGCTTTGCGCCGGAGCGTTTGGAGGGCAGTGAGGACAAGGCTGCTCGAAAGGGTTTGATGGAGCGGATTGGTTTCAAGCTGGGGTGAGTGTCATGGATTGGTTTGAGAAAGCGAGGGGGAGACCTGCAACGGCAAATAACGCAGTTAATGCTTTGATTGATTGTATTCTCAGCGTTGAGGATGAGTCGTATCCTGGTTGTTCTGTTCGTGAGGACATTGAGAAGATGGTGAGGAGCGCTTTTGATCTTGTGGGTTCTGACTTTGATAATCCAACGAAGCGGGACCTGCTCGTCGTGTGCCGCGAGATTCGTGAGGCTGCGCAGAAGCGTTACCCGCAAGCCGTCATTGAAAAGCATTACAAGAAGATGAAGGCGATCGTGGACCGCATCAGTGATTAAGCCGTCTAATCGTTAGTACTCGCATTCGAGCGAGCTTTGGAAGGCGTTGCCTTCGGGGTCGTATGCGTTTCCGTACATGTCTTTGAGGACGTTGCCGAGTACTGCGCGTTCCGTTGGCTGCAACGCCCGTACGTGCTGCACTGTCACGTCCGTGGCTTCGTGCACCCTGCATTCTGTTACTTCGACGATGCTGTGCGGCTCCCACTCGCTGTTCACGAGGATGAGCCGCATGCCGACGGGGTACACGTGTCGGCCTGCTTTCTGGAATGTTTTCGACTCTCCGTCGCTAATGCTCGCGTCTTCTACTTTCAGAACCCAGTTGAACTCGGTGAGGTATCCCATGAAGATCGCCGCAACTGCTTATGTAGAATGAGTATTTATTGGCTCCGCACAGCTTCGAGTCTTGCGGCAGTTGTACTCCTCTGAAATGCGGACAGCGAAGCTCGTGCGATTGTGCTGCAATCGCAATTTTGTATTTCCCCAGGCTTTTTCCGCTCTAAAAGCGGAAAAAGGCTGTGGTGCAGGGGAAGGGAGTCGAACCCTCGAAGGCACTAAGCCACTGGGCCCTAAACCCAGCCCATTTGACCACTCTGGAACCCCTGCAACGCGTTGATTATCATGGAAAGGGTTTTTATTATTGATGGAAGCATGGCTCCAGCTATCCAGCCGGCACTCCCAAAGAACGAGAGCGGATGCTACGGCGACAATCACTTGCCCACGCGCATCTTCTGCTTACGCTTCTTGCGGCGCATCTTCTTCTTGTGCCACTTCCAGCGCTGATTCCTCTTGCGCTTGTACTTCAAGCCAAACGATGCTATCCAAATCACCTCATTTCCCACGCCCTGCCGAAGCAAGGGGTACTGGCCCCGAAGAGCCGCCCGCAAAACACGAATGCGAGCCACTGCGGCGGAAAGCCGCGGATTCTCTTACTCGCCGATCAAGGCATAAATGCTCCCGCCGGGATTCGAACCCGGGTCGTCGGCTCGAAAGGCCGATATACTTGACCGGACTATACTACAGGAGCGTTACTAGAACTTCTGAGAATAACCCCGAAGAAGGCTCATGTTTAAAAACCAAGAGCAACATAATTGGGCTTTAGAGAAGTATTTATACCTATCTGTGTTTTTTCCGGTGAATTGCATGGCTCAGAAACACGTATCAGACGAAACCCTTATGAACAAGAAGATTTGCATGAACTGCAATGCGCGCAACCCACCGAAGGCAAAGCGCTGCAGGAAGTGCAGCAGCACAAAACTGCGCATGAAGCACAAAGAGAAATCCAAAGGATGAGACATGAACAGTGTCGTCAGCGCGCTTGAAGCCGCTGGATTCCACTGCTTCGCTCCGCTCGAAAGCAAGTCGTGCTTCGACGTCGCAGCGAAGAGCGGGGACCAACTGCTCCTCATAAAGGTTCTAAACAACATTGACTCCCTGCGCGAGCACCAGGCAGAAGAGCTTAAAGCAGCAGCCTATGGCTTGGGCGCGACACCGCTCATAATCGGGGAGCGCAGCAAGACATACGAATTGAAAGATGGAGTGGCATACGAAAGGTACGGCATTGTCGTGCTCAACGGGCAGACACTGGAAGACGCAGCCACAGGCAAGGCGGTGTTCAAGCGGTTCTACAAGGGGAGGGTGGTCTCTGCGATCAGCACCGACGCATTCGACCGCGGAATGGAAGAGCAAGGACTGACGATCCAGAAAGTCGCAGAAAAACTCCGCGTGACGAGAGAAGCCATTTACCAGTACCGGCACGGCATGAGGATCGACTTTGCCAAAGCGAAAGAGTTGGAACGCATTGTCGGCGAACCGATCATGAGAAGGATATCAATCCTCAAGAAACAGGAGTCATTCAAACCAGAACTGAAGGGCTACCTCAAGGACATGTGCAGCATAGGATTCGAGGTCACGCCAGTCAGGAAGGGATTCGACGCCCTCGCAAAAGAAGAAGAGGAATCGCTAATCGTTGACTCGGAGCACAGCATTGCCGCAGCCCGGCGCAAGGCCGCGTTCCTCCAGAAAGCAGGGCAATTCTTTGCCTCGCAACCCATATTCGTCATGCGATGCAGCACAGAACGGGTCAAGGACGTGCCGATCATAGCAGAAAAAGAGATCAAAGAAGCAGAGAGCGCGGGGGACGTCCTGGAACTCGTCAAACACAGGGCAAAGCCCTAAAACTATTTAAATGCGGGCTGCTTTTGTTCATGCGGTGAAAGCATGCCAATAGCGTGGTTCAACGAACTCAGTAAGACGGACATACCTAAAGTGGGCGGCAAGGGAGCCAACCTCGGAGAGATGACCAAAGCCGGATTCCCTGTGCCGACAGGATTCGTTGTGACCGCAGACACGTACTTCTCTTACGTGAAAAGGATGGGAATACAATCAAGGATAATGGACATAGTGCAAAACCTTGACGTCAACGACACAGCAGAACTCCAGGAAGCAAGCAAGCGCATCAGCGAGATCATGGTCAGCGTGCCCATGCCACCGGACATCACAGACGAGATCGTCGAGGCGTACAGAAAGCTCCAGAAAATGCGCGGAGAGCAGATATACGTTGCCGCCAGGTCATCAGCAACTGCAGAAGACCTTCCTGAAGCCAGTTTCGCAGGACAGCAAGCCACATTCCTGGACGTGCAAGGGGAAATGGAACTCATAAAGGCCGTGAGGAAGTGCTGGGCTTCGCTGTACACACCCAGAGCGATCTTTTACAGGGAGCAGCAAGGCTTCCCGCACGACAAAGTCGCGATAGCAGTCGTCGTCCAGGAAATGATCAAGAGCGAGGTTGCAGGCGTTATGTTCACGAGCGAGCCCACCGGCGACAGGACGAGACTCGTCATAGAAGCAGCTTATGGGTTAGGGGAAGCAGTCGTTTCGGGCTCGGTCACGCCAGACACCTACAAGATCCAAAAAGAGCCGCTCAAGATACTCAGCAAAAAGCTTGGCAAGCAGCATTTCAAGATAGTGCGAAGCGAGCGCGGGCTCGGGACAACGCACGTAGACATCCCACCGCTCGAACAGAACACCCAGAAACTGTCTGACGAGAGAGTGCTCGAACTCTCAGAAATGGGAAATAAGATAGAAGCGCACTACGAATTCCCCCAGGACATAGAGTGGGCGCTGCAGGAAGGAGAGCTGTTCATACTGCAGAGCCGTGCCATCACCACCCTAGAATCAAAAGCAGAAGAAGGCGAGGTCAGCGGAGAATTGCTCACCAAAGGCATGGGCGCGTCGCCGGGAATCGGCGCGGGCATCGTCAAAATCGTCATGGACATGGAAGACCTCCCGAAAGTGCAGCAGGGGGACATGCTCATCACGAAGATGACGAACCCGGACATGGTGCCGGCCATGAAACGGGCAGCAGCCATTGTCACGGACGACGGCGGCATCACGTGCCACGCAGCCATAGTCAGCAGGGAGCTTGGCATACCCTGCATCGTCGGAACAGAAAACATCACGCAGCTCGTTAAAGACGGCGACGAGATAACAGTGGACGCAAGTAAAGGACTCGTGTACAAAGGCAGGCTCGCGCTCAAAGAAGAAAAAGAAGAAGAAGGATCAGTGCCGGACACCAGGATAAAAGTGTACATGAACCTCGGCGTGCCGGAAAAAGCAGAGGAGTACTCCACCCTACCAGCGGATGGGGTGGGCCTCATGCGCGAGGAGTTCATCATCGCCACGCACATAAAAGACCACCCGCTCAAGCTAATCAAAGAAGGCAGGGAAGACGTTTTCGTCAGCAAGCTCGCTGAAGGCGTCGCAACAGTCGCCAAAGCCTTCGCTCCCAGACCAGTCGTGCTCAGGCTATCAGACTTCAAGACCAACGAGTACAAGGACCTTGTTGGCGGCCAGGAATTCGAACCGAAAGAAGACAACCCCATGATAGGTTGGCGCGGCTGCTCAAGGTACTACTCGCCAGAATACGAGAAGGCATTTAAGCTAGAGCTCAAAGCCGTGAGAAAAGTGCGCGAGCAACACAAAAACCTGTGGCTGATGCTCCCGTTCGTGAGGACGCTGGAAGAAGCGAAAAAAGTCATTGAACTGATGAAGGCAGAAGGCCTGGAGCGCGGGCCGGACCTGAAACTGTGGTTCATGGCAGAGATCCCGAGCAACGCCCTGCTCGCAGAAGAATTCGCAGAACTCTGCGACGGGTTCAGCATCGGCAGCAACGACCTGACGCAGCTGGTACTCGGCGTGGACAGGGACTCGGAAGTGCTGGGGAAGATGCAGCTGTTCGACGAACGCGACGAAGCAGTGAAAAAAGCCGTGCGCATGATAATCGACGGAGCGCACAAGAAAGGCAAGACGTGCTCCCTGTGCGGACAGGCACCCAGCAACTACCCTGAATTCACAGAATTCCTCGTAGAAGCAGGCATCGACTCAATCAGCGTGAACCCGGACGTCGTAAAAAAGACCAAGCGCATAGTCGCAGAAAAAGAGAAGATCGCGAAGCAGCCGTTCACTCTATTCGGCTTCAAGTTTTGAGTCACGTACTGAGAACGAGCTCGCCAAGCTCTGTGATGGAAATCCTATCATCATCAAGTTCTGCGAGACCCAAACGAACCAAACCCTCACCGAGGACATTCTCATCAACGACCCGCTTGCTGAAGCCATTGAGTCGCGACAGCTCCTTCAAGCCCATCGGACCGAAACGCTTTATCGCACGCAACAGCTTCCTCTGCACCGGCGGCAGCATCTCAATCACCGGCACCTGAAGGGCAGGCAAGTACTTCGGCTTGCCATCCAGAAAGAAGCAGGCTCGCCTCCCAGACAACAAAGAAGCCTCCAAAACACAGTTATCCAACTCAGCATCGCCCGAGCCGACACACACAGTAACGCCATTATGACGCTTCATGTACTTGCAGAGACTGCGGACGCTCACATCACTCACATGATCCACTGCAGTCGGTATGCTGTTCACCAAAGCGAAGGCATTCCGCTCCCTGAGAACGTCCTGCAAGTCATTCTTCCTGCAGAGGATCGTCACCCTCTCAGGGGAAAGACACGAAACGATGCATTCAAGCACATCAGAACCCTTGCCAAAAACAGCTAAAACTTCCATTTTACAAAACCGCCGGTCGACGAAAAACAATCACCGAAAGATTTAAATATCAGTCATGATTTAATCATGACACCAATAAGAGGAGTCACGAACCCTCATGATTCGTGACAAGTAGTTAATGGAAACACGAATATAAACATATCGGTGGAGAAATGGCCAAAATCGCAACAGAAACAGAGTTCGAGAAACTCTCGGAAGATGTGGCATACGACGCAGAGAAGTTCAAGGACCCTTACGTCGTTGGAGCGATGATTCACCGACTCGTCGAGGAACGCAAGCTCACGAACGAGCTGTTCAAGCGCATCGACGAGAAGCTGGACCGGCTCGTCGCAGTCGCGGAAGGAATGGAAAAGGGTAAGGGAATCGTAAGTTCAAGCGAGTTCCTGTCCGAAGTCGACGAGCAGATAATGGCCTTCGTTAAAGCAAGAAAACGAGTGTGCGCCGAAGACGTGGCAGCGCACTTGGGATACAGAGGGAAGAACGCCGCATCCGCGCGGCTGAACGCCTTGTTCCGCGATGGGATCGTTAAGAAGAAGCGCGCGGGCAGGAAGGTGTTCTACACCCCGTAGGTATTCGTGTCATGCTCACGGATGGGTCACTGACCCATTCCGTTCGCTAATTCTGTCAAGACACCTCGCAAAAGAAAAGGGGGCTCCCGCCCCACACCTCGCTGGGAGCCCCCACC
>JAFGGZ010000038.1 GCA_016939415.1 Candidatus Iainarchaeum sp.
CTCGTTCGCGCACGGCGGCAAGGACGGGTTCCCGTTCCCGGTGGACAGGCAGACGTACGACGAGAGCATCCGGCGTCTGAGGGAAGCCGTGGAAGACGCGAGAATCGGTAATCGCGAGAAGATCGGCGCGATGAAGCGGTTGTCGGGATTCGTTTCGTAAACAACCATGCGTTTATGCTCGGCCAGAGTACTGAGCGTGTGGAGTTATTTTTCTTTGTTGCATTGGCTGTTCTCTCCTGGTCATTATCGGTAATCATAGACAAGAAAGTCATGCAGCATGCAGACACTGTTTCTTATGCATTCGCTTTCCAACTCCTCGCAGGACTGTTCTTTATCCCGCTGATCTTCTTGGAACCGATCAACCTGCCGTCTAACCCAACGCAGATAGCAATGTGTTTGGGGGGGCTGTGCTCATAAACGTGTTCTAGCACCGCAAAGCATTTTAACACGGAGCGAGTAGCACTGAACAATCGAGGTGTTGCTGATGAAAGCAAAAGTTGACCAAAACCTATGCATAGGCTGCGGCGCATGCGTGTCCATGTGCCCCGAAACATTCGAGTTCGGCAAGGACCACAAGTCGCACGCGAAAGGGGAATGCAAGAACTGCGACTGCAAGGCAGTCGCTGCCGCCTGCCCGGTCGGCGCGATAACAGTGGAGGAGTGAGCATGATCGTCGGGTCATTGATAGGCGGCGGCTTGCTGATGCTCGTACTCATGGCGCTGGCGTTCTTCGGTTTAATCGTCATCGTGGCGATCGTGTGGATGTACAACTCGCTGGTCTCACTGAACGAACGCATCGACAACGCCTGGGCGCAGATCGACGTCCAGCTGAAAAGAAGAACCGACCTGATACCCAACCTCGTGGAGACAGTGAAGGGCTACGCGAAGCACGAGAAGAGCGTGTTCGAGAACGTGACCAAAGCCCGCACAGCCATCATGAAAGCCGGGACAATCAGCGAGAAAGCGAAAGCCAACAATGCGTTGACCGGCGCGCTGAAGAGCCTGTTCGCCGTCGTGGAGAACTACCCGCAGCTGAAAGCGAACGAGAACTTCAAGCTGCTGCAAGAAGAATTGAGCGGCACAGAGTCCAAGATCGCTTACGCAAGACAGTTCTACAACGACGAGGTAATGTTATTCAACGCTCGCATACAGAAAATCCCGTGGACAATCATGGCTAACGCACTCAAGTACAAACAGCGCGACTACTTCAAAACAGAAGAAAAAGAGCGAAAAGCAGTGAAAGTCGCGTTCTAAGACGTGGGCTCATGGGATTGTACGAGCAGATAGAGAGCAACAAGCGACGCACGTTCCTGCTGTTCGCAGTGTTCTTCGCCGTGGTGATCGCCGTAGGTTACGCCGTGGGCTGGCTGTTCTGGGACTTCGGCGAGCTGGGAGTCGCCTTCTCAATCATGCTCGGCACGTTCTGGGCGCTGGTCACGTACTTCCTCGGAGACAGGATCGTGCTCGCAGTCAGCGGAGCAAGAGAAGTCAGGAAAGAGGAGTTCCCACACCTGTACAACACTGTTGAGGGGCTGGCGATAGCAGCCGGCCTGCCCGCACCCAAAGTCTATGTCATGAACGACCCGGCGCCGAACGCCTTTGCCACTGGCCGGAACCCAAACAACTCAGTCATAGCAGTCACCACGGGGCTGCTGAAGATCATGAACAGGCAGGAGCTGGAAGGCGTGGTAGCGCACGAGATGTCCCACATAAAGAACCGCGACGTCGCGCTGCAGGTGTTCGCGTCCATACTCGTCGGCGTAGTGGTGATGATAGCGGACATGGCGATGCGCACCATGTTCTACAGCCGCAACAGGGATAAGGACAAGAGCCCGGCCCTCATGCTCGTGGGCGTGCTGTTCATATTCCTGGCGCCGATCGTAGCGCAGCTGATCCACATGGCGATAAGCCGGCAGAGGGAATTCCTGGCAGACGCGAGCGGAGCAATGCTCACGCGATACCCTGAGGGGCTGGCGGCTGCGCTGGAAAAAATCTCGGCAAACCCAAACCAGCTGCGCGCCGCCACGAACGCGACCGCTCACCTGTTCATAGTCAACCCATTCAAGAAAGGCTTCCTCGTTGGCTTGTTCTCCACGCACCCACCCCTAGAAGAACGCATTACCAGGCTGAGGGAACGATCGATGGGCATGCAAGGCTGACGAGTTTTTCAGGCGCCGGTACTCCCGTAACCGCCACCACCCCTGCTTGTTCCGGACAACTCGTCTGTCTCATAGAACTCGGCGATTTCGATGCGGTTGATGACAAGCTGGGCGATCTTCTGCCCGGCCTTGATCTCGATCGGCTCCTGGCCGAGATTGATGGCGATAACCCCTATCTCCCCACGGTAACCCGCGTCCACAGTGCCTGGCGTGTTCACGATGGACAACCCCTGCTTAAGCGCGAGCCCTGATTTCGGCCGGATCTGAGCTTCACAGCCGTGAGGCACTTCAATGGACACGCCTGTCGGCAGGAGCTTTCTCTCACCAGGATTGATGACGCAATCCTCGACAGCATACAAGTCAGCACCAGCATCGCCGTGATGAGCATAAGATGGCAAGACCGCGCTGCCCCTGAGCTTCTTCACCAAGATCCTCATGAACTCAACTCCCCCGCAGTCTTTTCAAGACCCTGCTCCAAGCCATACTTTGGCTTGAACCCGAGTTCGCGCTCAGCCTTCTCTATGTCAACAACCCGGTTCCGGATAAGGCGCTCTATGCTCGCGCGCATCTTGGTCACGTTCGGCCGCTCTCCGCGCAAGCGGGCGCGCGTCTCGTGCATGAGAGCGGCTGCCTTGGCTGCGGTCACTGGGATGTGCTTGTCCTTGAACCTCATGTGAAGCGCCTTCTTCACCAGGCGATACGTTTCCTTGTACGTGTGAACGTCCTTGGCAGCGATGTTGTATATCTGGTTCTTTGCCTGCGGTAGGAGAGCAAGCTCCAGGGCCTGCACAGCGTCATCCACGTACAGCAAGTGCCACAAGTTCTCTCCCTTGCCGATAATCGGGTACTCGCTGCGGGCAGCCTCGAAAATCTGCCTCCAGAAGTTATTGGGTCCGTAAACAATGGTCATGCGCACGATGGTGTACGGGATGTTGTACTTCAGGCGATAGTCCATGACAACACGCTCAGCCTCCGCCTTGCTCTTCTCGTAAACCGTCTGCGGGTTGTACGGGTCGTCCTCCCTGGCAGCGCGCTTAGTCTCCCCGAGGACTCCGACAGAGCTCGTGAAAACGAACCTCTGAAGACCCTTCTTCTTGAACAGGTCAAGAATGTTCTTTGTGCCGTCCACATTCACTGCCCACATGTTGGGATCGGATTCGTCCAGGACAGCTGCCATGTGGTAGACGACGTCGAAGTTCCTGCGCTTGAGCTTGGTCAAGTCGTTCTGGTCGAGCATGTTGCCGACAATAACCTCGGCTCCGGGCAAGGCGGCGTCCACATGAGAGAACACAGTGACCTTATGCTGCTTCGACAGACGGGCAACAAGGCGCTTGCCAAGAAAGCCCGTACCGCCCGTAATCAGGATATTCATAACAACCCACGCACGTATTTATACGCCAAATCATTATAAGTAGTCTTCATATAAATACCATGAGGGACAGCCATGAAAATAGGCAGTGTCGAGAAATACATCAACGACAAGGTCAGCGACAAAGAACCAATGCTGTTTATAGTCATAGACCCATGCGACCATCCCTCGCCAGAGGCAGCGGCACGCACTGCACGCGAAGCTGTTGAAGCCGGCGCCGCCATGGTGTGCTTGGGGGGCAGCATAGGCGCGCAAGGCACGCTCCTTGAGAGGACCGCGGAACTCATAAAAGACAGCGTGGACGCTCCGCTCAACCTCTTCCCGGGAAACACGTCCACGATAACAAGGCACGCCGACTCGATATACTTTTACTCCCTGCTGAACTCCAGGAATGTTTACTGGACCACCATGGCCCAGACGACGGGAGCGCCAGTCATCAAGCGCATGGGCATAGAGGCCCTACCCACAGGATACATCGTGGTCGCGCCTGGCGGCACGGTCGGGTGGGTTGCTGACGTGAACCTCGTGCCGAGAAACAAGCCGGGCATCGCTGCTTCCCTTGCGCTGGCCGGGGAATACCTGGGAAACAGGCTCATCATCACGGACGTGGGCTCTGCGTCGGAGCAAGGTCCCGTACCCGCGGGGATCGTGGCTGCAGTAGCCGACGCGATTTCAGTGCCGTACATCGTGGCTGGCGGCATAAGAACACCCGAGCAAGCAGCTGAGATAGTGAAAGCCGGCGCCGACGCGATACATATCGGCACTACGGCGGAAAAATCCAAGGACGTGAAGAAAACAATCGCACCATTCGTCAAAGCAATAAGAAATGCCGGGAAAGAGAGGAAATGGTAGAGATAACAGAACTGATCAGCAGCTGGACTGCAATAGAACCAGTACTCATCTCCCTCGCGATAGGCGCGCTCATCGGGATGGAGCGAGAGCACACCAAGCAACAAGAAGTGGTGGGCGTGCGCACGTTCGCGCTCGTGAGCCTCATGGGCGCGCTCTTCGTCTCGTTCGGGAACATGGCAGGCATGCCCGAACTTGTGGGCGCAGGCTTCATCGCAGTCACGCTGCTCTCCTTTGTCCTATACGCTGGCAGCATCTGGAAGTACAAAGCAGTGGGACTGACAACGTCAATCGCTCTGCTCCTGTCGTACGTCATGGGCGTGTTCGCGGGCTATGGCAGGTACACAGAAGCCGTCTTCATAACAATCGCAGTAACAATCGTGCTGTTCGCCAAAACACGCCTGCACGCGCTCGTAGACAAGCTCTCTGACAAAGAAGTGCTTGACCTGCTGGAATTCCTGGCGCTCATAGGCATTATTTACCCGCTGCTTCCCACAAAAGCGCTCGTTTACCTGGACGTCGTCATAGACTTCCAACTCATCTGGATGCTGGCAGTGCTCATATCCATCATAAACCTCATGGGCTTCATCGGGTCGCGCTTCCTCCCCAGAGTCAGGCAACTGGAACTCATGGCACTCCTCGGAGGAATCATATCCAGCACAGCCATATCCTACAACCTGAGCCTCGCCCTAGCAAAGAACAAGGAAAGGGAAAGCGTGCTCGCCAACGCGTACTACATCATAAACGGCGCGATGATCCTCAGGAACATGGCTATAATAAGCATAATCGCGCCAGCAGCCCTCTCGTACGTGACCATCCCATCAGTCGTCTCCGCGGGGATACTCCTGCTTTTCGGGTTTCGCGGGCTCGGGCGCGAGAAAAAACCCGCCAAACTCCGTATGGAGTCGCCATTCGCAGTGACCAACGCGGTCGGGTTCGTGCTCAAATTGCTCGTAGTCATCTTCTTGCTGCAAGCAATCCTCGTCTACCTACCAAGCATCTTTTTCCTGGCCGTGCTGGTGGGCGGCATCGCGAGTTCCGCGTCGACAATGGCATCGATAGCGTCGTCCGTGGCCCTGCAGCAGATAAGCGTGGAAACCGCTGCCATAGCGACCTGCGTCGTAGCCATGGGCCACATGCTCATAGGCAACATGGCTGTGTACAGGCTGGCGGGTGCTTGGAAAGCAGCGAAGCGAGCCATGCTCGTCACCGTGGTGAGCGCGGCGGCATTCATAGTGCTGCTCGTTGCCTCGATGGCCGCGCTCTGACAGTCAATAAGACAGCCCGGAATACAGCGGGAAGCTATTGCAGAGCTCAAGCACCTCGGCGCGGATGCTCTGCTTTTCCGACTCGCTCTTCGCTGACATGCCGCGATGCATCAAGTCGGTTGCGTGAATCATCTCGGACTCCTTCATCCCGCGCGTGGTCATGGCGGGCGTTCCGACGCGCAGGCCAGACGCTATGTAAGGCGGCTGCGGGTCGTTAGGTATCGCGTTCCGGTTCACGGAGATATTGACGGCCTCCAAAGCCTGCTCCGCCTCCAAGCCAGTCGACCCCTTGTTCCGGAGATCCACGAGAATCAAGTGATTGTCCGTACCCCCAGAGACGAGGTCGTAACCGTGCTCCAAAAGCCTTGCTGCCATGACTTTGGCGTTCTTCACGATCTGTCTGGCGTATTCTGCGAACTCGGGCGTAGAAGCTTCTTTGAACGCGACAGCCTTCGCCGCTATGACGTGGTCGAACGGTCCGCCCTGCACGCCGGGAAACACAGAGTTATCGATTTTCTTGGCGTACCCCTCCCTGCACAGGATCAACCCGCCGCGCGGGCCTCGCAGCGTCTTGTGCGTCGTAGTCGTCACGACGTCGCAGTGCGGGAACGGGCTCGCGTGCACTCCAGCGGCTACGAGGCCGGCTATGTGAGCTATGTCCACCATGCAAGGCACACCCAGTTCCGCGGCGATGTCACCGAAGTCCTTGAACGGGAACTCTCGGGGGTAGGCACTGTACCCGCAAAGCACGAGATCAGGCTTCTCTGCGAGGGCTTTCTTCCTGACAGCGTCTGGGTCAATCCGGCCTGTTTCCGGATCCAGGTCGTAGAACACGAAGTTGTACAGCCTTCCGGAGAAGTTGAACGAAGCTCCGTGGGTGAGGTGGCCGCCTTGCGGAAGCTCGATGGACAGTATTTTCTGCCCGGGCTTTAGCAAAGCGAAGTATGCGGCCATGTTGGCTTGCGAACCTGCGTGCGGCTGCACGTTCGCGTGCTCGGCGTTGAACAGCTTCTTTGCTCGTTGCCTGCACAGGTCCTCGCTCAAGTCGATGAACTGGTTTCCGCCGTAATACCTCTTTCCGGGATATCCTTCCGAGTACTTGTTGTTCATAGGGTTGCACATGGCCTCCAGCACTGCGAGGGACGGGAAGTTTTCCGAGGCGATGAGTTCCAGGCCGTTCCTCTGCCGGTCCAGCTCATTCTGGATGATGCTTGAGATTTCTGGGTCAGCGCTTCGCAAGGCTTCGAACATGCAACACACCACGCATATTCAGAAACGCAGTGTTTAAGAAGGTTTTGGCTCTGAAGAAGAAACAGTCGACAGTAGTAAACCGATTCTGTTACCATCATGGCGAAATGCTAATAAGCCACCCGCTGAAGAACAACTGCATGGATCTAATAGAGACAATCAAGAAGAGCAACAAAGTCACTATCTCGGGAAAATCGTATGCTGTCGTCGGGATAGAAGCTGACGAGCCTGGCCAATACTGCAAGTTCATATTGGACACAGAACCGGTGCGTTTCCTGGAAGTGCCGTACTCGGAGGGGGGTAAGTTCGTTCTGTGGGAAGCCAGCGGATTTGTGCCTCCGGAGGGATTCGAGGCGGGATTCGATGCGGGAGGCAAGCACTTCACATTTGATGCAGAAGGCGTTTCAGATACGCCTGAAGGGAAGGTGCACTGGTGGGACTTTGCGAGCGGGAGAGAGCGGTACAGTATCGGGAAGAACATCTCGACAGGCAAGTGGGAAAACCTGAGGGGGTGGGCGCTGAAACTGGGAGAAGTCTGCGCATAAGTCACTACGCGAACAGCAGCCAGAGGAACGCGTCTCCGAGCACGGCATTCAGCACCAGGGAAACAAAGATGAACGGCCCGAACACGGGCAAGTACTCGCTCACGAGAACAGTCTTGATCCCGGCCTTCCTCGCACGAGACTTCAACTCATTCAACTCGACAGAAAGGAACGTCTTGCGCAAAGAAACGCCCAAAGCCCGCTTCGTCTTCTCATCCCACAACTCCACAGCCAGGACATCATCATCGTTCAACGCACTCACTGCCTTGCGCCCAACGACATAGTTTCTCAGGATATCCTCCTTGAACGCCAGCACAAAAGCACCCAACAGCATCGGCGGAGAAAGAACAAGCACGCGCACGTTGATCAAAGACCACACGTAAAACAACGGCACGAGCGCAGCACAATACAGCGTCGCCCTCGCCAACTTGCCGCGGAAACCGCTTACCTCATTCCGATCCCGGAGCAAGCGCAAAGCATAAGCCCCAGAAACAAAGAACAAAGAAAGCACGGCAGCGACAAAGAACACGGAAACGACGAAAGGATAAGGCGCAGCCACACCACCAAACAGCCCCGCCTCAGGCGCAACAGGCAACAAAAGAGCGAGGGCAGTGAACCACTTCACATCCCCGCCACCGAGCTGGCCGAACAAGTAAAACAGCGTACCCGCAACAAACACCGCGACAGCAACCCCAGCGAAAACAAGCGCCTCACTGAAGGGATGCAAGACGAACAACGAAACGACACCGACAGAGATCATGGCGTAATTCAGCTCATCGGAAATGAAGCCCGTGCGGAAATCCTCGAAAGCAGCAACAGCGCTCCCGACCAAAGCAACAGCTAACGGGATCAACTCAATCATGCTTGTGCACCTCAAGAACATCGAGATCAACGCACCTGCACGGACCGACGAAATCGGCAAAAGAAGGCTTTGTCCTCCCCTCATCACCGGAAACCAATTCCTTTATGTACGTCCCGGACTCCGCAGTAACGACAGCACTGAAGTGCTTGGAGTCGGCAAGCTCGCACTTCACCGAGCGCACCACGCGCTTCCGGACCTTGTCAGCACGCCGGTGAGCAACCCGCTGCGGAGTTCTCTGATTGAGCGACACGCCAGAAAACTCGGCTTCAATGCGGCGAAGCGCAGGCTCGTCAACATCATTCTCACACTCCACGAAAGCACGATACGTCTTGTCGTACTTCACCGACTTCAGCAACCGCACCTCCTGCTTGTCAGATCGGCGGAGAGCACGCACCCGGACCCTGCCGGCAGCAAAATCATTCACTTCGGCAGTAAGCGCCTCGAAGTCGAAGAAGCGCTTGACCGGCTGCTCCAACTCCACTACGAACGGGCGCCACCCAAGCATCTTCGCATCGATGTCTTCCCTGCCGGATCCGTGGAACGACTCGCTCCTCGCACCAGACGCCTCAACCAGCTTCGCGGAAACGATTTCCTCCACAGACGTCTCGTACATCTTCCCGGTGAACTTGCAGCGCTCGCACCCGCGGCCCCGGCAAGCCCTGCAGAACCACTTGGTCTGCGGGATGCCCGTAACGAGTTTCTGGTACTCGCCGTACACAAACGAGGAATGCACTTCCAAACGCACCTTGGGCTTCGGCCGCGTGAAATCAACGAGGACGGTTATGTCCGGATGATCAAAATCCACGGCTTTGGCCGTCTTCGCCTCGACACGCTTTCCTATGCTGCGCACCAAATCCTTCTTCAGCGTCTCAACACCTTCAGCCCCAATAGATGACCAGAGCTCTTCCTCCCTCAACATCAGGTCGTTGTCGACCCGCGCGCCCACAAGGAACGAATCAAACTCGTAACTCTGAAGCAAAGACACTGCATCGCCGACCGCTTCGTCGATTCTCAGGAACGCGCCCTTGCAGAGGGGGCATGACTCCTTCAGTTCTGGGCTGGCATCATGAAAAAACCCCACAATATCCTCTTCTGCAGCAGCGCTGCGGACAGCGAAGCCGATCACCGCGTTATCCGTTCCCTTGTACTGCTGGGAGAATTGCCTGCCGATGCACTGATCGCAAGCCCCCGTACCCATCAGCGCCGACTTCTTCTCAGCGAAATTCATGCAACACCGCCCTTGAACTGCTTCATGAGAGCGCCGAACTTGCCGGGCAGGCGCTTTCCCTTCTTAAGCTTCGAGAACATCTTCTTGGTCGCGTTGAACTGCTTCAGCAACTCCTTGACCTCTTTCTCGCTGCGGCCGGAACCCCGTGCAATGCGCTCCACACGCGACTTCTTTATCTCGTCCGGATGCTCGCGCTCGTACTTAGTCATGCTATCGATGATGTGCTTGTACACACGCATCTTCTCCTCCCCCTCCTCCACCAGCTCTTCGGGAAGTTTCTGGGAGAGGCCCATCATCTCCATGACCTTCGAAAGCGACCCCATCTTCTTCGTCGCCTCCAACTGCTTGTAAAAGGTAGTGAGCGTCAGGTCCCTCTGCATCAAGTCCTCCTCAGACAACTCGCTATCCTCGGTGGCTTCCTTCACGCGAACCAGCAGCGAGGACAGGTCCGGGAAACCGAGAAGGCGGGACACATACTTCTCGGCGTCAAACACCTCTAGATCCTCCATCTTCTCGCCAGTCCCTATGAACGTTACGGGCACGCCGGCCTCGGCACACGCACTCAGCGCCCCACCGCCCTTCGCGGAAGAATCCACGCGCGTCAACACAACGCCCGTCAAACCAATCGCTTCGTGGAACGCCTTCGCCTGCCTGCCCGCAGTCTGGCCCATGTCGGCGCCGAGAACAAGGTAACGCTCTTCAGGAAGGAAAATCGCGTTCAGGGCCTTTATCTCGTCAAGCAAGTCCTCGTCCAAGGAGTCCCGGCCAGCAGAATCAGCGATGATGACATCGTAATCACTGAACTTCTCAAGACCAGCGCGCAGAATGCGCTCGGAATCTCGCTCCCCCTTTACCCCGAACATCGGGACGCCCACCTGCTGGGCGAGCTGCTGCACCTGCTCGTAAGCAGCTGGCCGCCACGTATCCGTGGTAATCAACGCAGTCCTCAAGCCGCGCTTGGAAAAGAACTTCGCCAGCTTCCCGGCAGTCGTGGTCTTGCCATGACCATACGTGCCGCACAGCAGGATGCGCTGCTTCCCAAGCTCCGGAGAATGCTTCTCACCCAGTAAGGCAACCAGCTCATCGTAAACCGCTTTCACGAAATACTCTTTCACGCGCACGCCGGGCGGCACATCACTCAAGCGGCGCTCAACCGACTTCGTCAGCTCCAGTACGAGCCGAACATTTACATCAGAAGAGATTAGGGTGCGCTGCAGCTCCTTGAGACTAGACCGGATGAGCTCCTTGTCCACCAAAGCAGCACCGGAAACCCTGCTCACGACGCCCCTCAAACCATGGGCCAGCTTCGAAACTACCATGCACCAACCAACAGAATATTGAAAGGAAAGTTAATAATTGTGTCACCCGAAGAGGCGTGACAGCACCTCTTCCGCATCGAACGGCTTCAGATCAGAGTAACCCTGACCCGTCCCGAAGAACAGTATGGGCACGCCCGTCGCTTTGGCAACGCTGATCGTCCCACCACCCTTGACATCAACATCCATCTTCGTCAGGATGAGACCATCAACGCCAACACCCTCCTTGAACGTGCGGACGCGGTCGACCAGCACATTGCCTGCCAGCGCCTCATCAACATAAATGCGCATCGTCGGACTGCAAACCCTGTTGATCTTCTTCAGCTCCTCCATAAGGTTCTTGTTCGTCTCCTGACGGCCGGCAGTATCTATCAGCACGCAATCTATGCCGCCCGCCTTGGCTGCCTGCACAGCATCAAAGGCGACAGCCGCAGGGTCAGCGCCGTACTTGTGCTTCACGACGCGCACGCCCAAACGCCTCGCATGCTCCTCAAGCTGCTCTATGCTGGCAGCACGGAACGTGTCCGCAGCAGCCAGTATCGACGACAAACCGTTCTCGCGCAACAGGGTAGTAACCTTGCCTATCGCCGTCGTCTTGCCAGCCCCGTTCGGACCCAAGAACATGATGATGCACGGCTTCGCGGAACGCGCCCTCTCCAAGAAATCAAACCCCGGCACAGACACTAAGACATCGCGCACAGAATCCCGCACAATGCGCTCCACAACACCGGCGACGTTCTCGCCCCGGTGGAACCTGCGGCCGGCAAGCTTCTCGCGCATCTCAGAACAAATGGCCTCAGCCACATCATGAGCCACGTCGCCCTCAAGCAGAGCAAGCTCGAAGTCCCAAATGAATTCGTCGACCTCCTTGTCAGAGAGCCGCACTTCACCAACAACAGCGCGACGCAACTTGGTCAGAAGCCCAACATCCCGGGTGGGAACGCTGCCGCGATCCGCCTCCGCCTTGCGCTGGACAGTGTCCATGGACTTCGCTGCTGCGGGGGCAGCGCGCTCTACAGCCGGCTCAGGAAAAGGAAGCACTCCCCGGCTCTCAGACTCCGAAAGCGGCGTCTGCTCAGCAAGAATTTTCTCCGGAACGGCCACTGCCTGAGAAGCGCCTCGTTCTCGCTTTTCTCCGGACGGTTTTTTTCTGACCTGCTCCGCCCCGGAAACGGGTGCGGGCGGTTCAACCAAAGGGGCTGCGGCCTCCGGCTTTTTCCTGGCCGGCGCTACAGCTTCAGGAACTGGCTTGACTCTGGCGAGCTTCTGCAGATGCTCGGGGGGGGCGCGGGCCTCAGCCGCTTCTCCGGACGGTTCCGCGGGAGATTCATCTTGTGAAGCGGCGCTGCTAACAGCTCCGGTAACCTTCTGGGTGAACTCCTTCACCTTCTTCTTCAGGAAGTCGAACATCGAACCGCCAAACACTCATCCGATCATAGGGACGTCGCCCTGCGACTGCTGCTTCTCCAAATACTCCGCGAGCTTCTTCCTCAGCTTCTCGGTTTCCGCAGCCACCTTCCGGCCGCGGGTCTGGAGGTCTGATATCTGATTGATGACTTCACTCTCGCGCTTCTCGAGAAGCGTTAGGACATCCGGCACGGGCTTCTCTACGACTGCGCCGGCACCGGTATCAACCAAGACTGTTTCAGAGCCGAAGCGTGATGGCAGGAACACGCCCGCACCGAGTGGCAGAAGGGAACCCGCGTCTTTAGCGGGCAGCTCGGACAGAGTTGTCTTCGCTATCTGGAGCTCGCCCAAAAAGCTGGACATTGACACCAGCTGTTGCTGGATGAACTCCATCTGCGCCTCGCCTGAACGCAACCGCGCGATAGCTTCCTTGGGGGACATCTCCACGCTCACACC
>JAFGGZ010000039.1 GCA_016939415.1 Candidatus Iainarchaeum sp.
CCTATGTCCGCTGTCAGTGATTCTATCTGCTTGGTTGAGTAGTCCGCGAGTGAGCACAGGCCTATGTTGCCCATGAGGAATGTTGTCGGCGCGACGTCGCGCACGCAGAACGTGTCAGCGACTGATGGGTCTTCCAGCATGGCCCTCTGCGATCCGACGCCGAAGCCTATGCCGTATTTCTCTGCCACGCGCGCGAGGTCCTTGTTTACCTTCCCGGCCTCTCCCACGCCTCCGGTTATCGCTGCTATGACGAATGGCGCTTTCAGCTTCTTTCCGAGGAAACGCGTTGAGGTGTCTATCTCTTCGAGACTGCACTCTGGCATGGAGTTGTGAACGAGCATGGCGTCGTCAAGCCATGTGTCTCCCTCCTCGACGTCCTTGCTCAGGCAGACGTCAAGGTGCTCGAGTTTTCTCTTCTTTGTTTCGCTCATCTTCACACCTCTATGTGCAGTCCTGTCTTCTCGCATTGATAGGCGAGGGCGCCTTTCTCCAACGCAATCCCCTCTAGGTGTAGCCTTTCTCGGATGTCGTTTATCTGTTTTTCTGTGCCTTCTATCTCCACATACTTGTACGCATGCTCCCCGAGGATTTCTCTCAGCTCCACGATGCAGTTGCCGTGTTCGTAGCGCTCTGCGCGTATCTCCGCGTCCACGACAGGATCTCCCCAGACAGCGGTGAATATGCGCAAGACTTCGTCGAAGTCTCTTGCGAAGGCTTCGGCTTCTTCCGCTTTCTGCACGCCTTTCTTGATCCGCGGGGACTTGAACGTGATCACTGTTTCCTCGCGATTTTCCGGGAACGTTACCTGCCTGTGCCGTATCCTCAGCCTACGATTATCAGTGAGCAACCCTTTTCCGAAGTACACGTCCCTGAACAACGACTTTTCCGTAGGCTTTCCGAGCTTCTCCCGTATCCCCGAAAAGTCATTCACAAGGATTTCGACTTCAATCTCCATGCTCACTCCTTGCGGACGTATGTTCCAAGGCCTTGCTCGCCGAGCAGCGCTTTCTTAAGGTAGCCTGGCTTCAGGACGTTGATTATCTCGGACTCAATGCCCCGTTCCGCAAGCTCCAGCATGCTCTCTATCTTGTGCCTCATCCCGCCGGTCACGTCGATTCCGGATGACTCGGCGAGGTACTGGCCGACTTGGTCTATGTTCTTCGTGGTTATGACCGGGATCAGCTCGGCGCCATGGTTAGTGTCGGGATTTCCCGTGAACACTCCATCTACCCTGCCTCCGATGATTATGCGGTTCAGGCGGTAGGAGGGGAAGGCTTCTTCCGAGTGCTTCGTTAGGTAGTTGATTATCTCTTCAGTGGACAGGATGCAGCACCCTTTTTGCGTGTCCAGGCCGACGTCGCCGTACGGGACAGGCACCATGTTGTAGTCGAGCATCATCTTCATGGGCAGTGTGTACATGTCTTTGATCCTGCCATTCTCCGATATTGATGTGCTGGAGAGCTGTACGCTGATTGCATTCTCCCCAGCCTCAATGAGTTCGCGCACGATTATCCTGTTCAGCCGCGCTGCCGCGTCCTGGACGCGGGCGATCCCCTCATAGCTCTCCTTCCCCTTGACGCCTTCGTTGGTCCTGAATTCTGTGGCCGGCACGTGCGGGTACGATCCTCCGCCGTGGCCGACTATGAGCGCGAAGTCCTTCTCCTGCCGCGCTTCGTGGATTTCCTTTGCGAGCCTGCTGATGACGTCCAGGCGCTCGGTGAATGGCTTTCCCTTCTCCGTGATTACGCTGCCGCCGAGCTTGATTATGCAGAGGTCCTTCATTCTGTTGTCACCTCGTTTCCTTCGACCGCGGCGCGGTCCGGCTGCTCCCTCATTACTTTGAGTTCACTCAACTTCAATCACCCCGTTGCTCACCTTCACCCTGTCCCCGGTCTTTATCATGCGCGTGTCTACCTTATCCACGCACGGAATCCCGGACATGACTGCACCGCACGCGATGATGGTCTCGCACTCCATGTTTATGATTGCGGCAGGAGCCTTCCCGTTCTTCGCGAGCCGGTAAATCACGTAGCTGCCCACTGTCGAGCCTTTGCCATGCGGGAAGACCAGCACCCTGCCTTCGATGCTCTCTCCCCTAAGGTCGTGGCCGTCGGCAGTGACAATGCCTGTCGTGCCGTCGACGTCTCCCAGAAAGCTCAGCGGCATGCTGCTCACCAGTGCCTCGCCTTCTGCCGTACCCGCGTTCACAACGTGCCCTTCAAGCCTCACTTCGTCACCTCCTTGACGAGGTCTGTGAGTTTCATGACTTTCGATTTCAGTCCGCAGAAAGATGAAGAGTAGTGCCCTGCCTTCGACGAGTTGGTTATCATGCTCTTGTAACCCATCTTCTCGACCGGCGATACTATGAAGCACGTGTCGCAAAATACTTTCGCGCCGCTCTTCTCTATGGTTTTGGTGTATCCGGCCCGGTCCGCGAGTTTCTTGATGGCTGTGTTGGTGAACACCCATGTGGGCGTGCTGACTTCTTTGCCTTTGAGCTGCTTGGCTATGCGCGCCAAACCAGTCACCGAGCAATGCGGGCACCCTATGCATGCGATGTCAGGCTCTTCGACGCCTTGATCCAGCGCTTCGTATGCCTGCTTCAATTCCTCTTCGCCGAACGCAATCTTGTCCTCAGGCTTGCCTGAGAGCGCTGTGTCCGCTTCGGGTGTCAAGCCGACTGCGTGAAACATGGGAACTCCCCCCGATGCTGCCAGCCCCGCACCCATCATCTTCAGCTGGTATGGAATCTGCGCGTCCATGCCTGCGAACACTGGCACGCGGCTCCCAACAATCCCGCCGATGTAGTGCCCCATCACTGCGTAGTCCGTCCCTGACTCCAGTTTCGCGTTGACGTTCACGAGCACTTTCCCAGCGCGGTTCTCGTTGAGGTGCATGCCGTACTCCGGTGTCTTTCCTACTATCGCTGCTGCGAGAGAGGACGGCCCGCCTTCCCTGTTCGTGCACGCCCCGAAGAACGAGTTCGCGAAAACGACGGCAGATGACTCGCTCCAAGCCAAGTGCTCCCACTTCATCGCAATGTTGCTTATCTCATACGGAGAGCAGGTGCAGGTCGGAAGTATGTCCATGCGCGCGTAGGCTTCGACGATTTCTTTCTGCTTGCTGGCGAATGCCTCGTCAACGCCCATCTCCTGCCAACGCTCCGGGTCATTGCCCGCGGGATTGAGCGTGGAAAAGACTCTCACTCTCGCGCCCTGGTCAGCGAGGTCCCGCACATACTCGAGGCCGGCGTCGCCTATGTTCTTGTATGACACGCCGGCTATCTGTGCGCTTTTTATGGGCACGAGTTTCCGGGCGTTGTAAATGTCTCCTATCGCTGTGAGGAGCTTCATCGACTTCTCAACGGCCTCGCCGTGCTCGCCATCCAGCGCCCTCTCCTCTTCCTTCGTGAGGTACATTGTTACTCCAGCTTTTTCTTGAGCTCTTCGCAGTTGTTCTTGATGATCGCGATGTCAACCTCTTCCGCAGTGTCGATGTGGATGCCGGCGACGACGCACACGACTTTCTTCCACTTGTTGGCAGCGAACTCTGCGATGTCCTTCGCCACCACGTCATCGTGATGCTTCTTCCGAACAGCCGTTATCGTTTCCACTCCTGGCTCGGCTATGACCACGGCACCGACGTGCGGGGGTTCTCCGCCTCCCAGGAAGAGAACAATGTCCTTGCCCATCTCGTGCTTTTCGATCCATACTTCGTGCTTGTCCTTTCCGGATTTTATCATACGTACTCACCTATGCTGACTTCCTTATACCCCACCTTTTCATAAGCCTTTGGGTCCACGTTGCCCGGTTTGGTGGCATCCAGCCCTGCTTTGGCTGTGAGGCTCTTCTTCCCCGAGTGGTCTGCGCTCGGGTCAAGGCTGCTGCCGCTGCTCCTTGTGATTACAAGGTCTTTGTCTGCCTGGAATCTTGTTGCTATGGCCCACTCCACAGCGTTCGGATCGTACACGTCAACGTCCTCATCCACCACCACGCAGTGCTTGAGGCTTCCGTGTCCGCGGAAAGCGGCTTCTATAGCCTTCTTCCCGTCATCATCCTCTCTCTTCCGTATCTTTACTACGCAGTGCAGCCACGACCCGCCGCCAGGCGTGACGAGGACGTTCCTGCAGTCGCATACTCTGCTGACTTCGTCGTATATCGTGGGTTCTTTAGGCATTCCCATCAGTATCTTATGCTCAAGCTTCCCTGGCAGCAGTGCTTGGTACATTGCATCCTTCCTGTGCGTGATGCAGTCCACTACGAAGACGGGCTCTCGGCGCTCGAAGTCGCGGGTTTCCGTGAGATCGACGAACGGTCCTTCCCTGTCCAGTTCCTTGGTCAGCCTCCCTTCAAGAATGATTTCGGCGTCTGCTGGGACGAAGAGGTCGTTGGTCATGCACTTCACTGCATTTGTCTCGTCAAGGGCGTTAGCTATCCTGAGCTCGTCAACGCCCGATGGAGGACCGAGCGAGGCGGCGACCAGCACTGCGGTGGAGTTGCCTATGGCGAACGCGACCGGCAGGTCTGCGTCTGTCTTGTCGTATGTGTTGCGCATCTGCCGGTTCGCCACGAGTCTTACCGACAAGCGGTTCTTGCCGAGCAGCATCATGCGGTGGTAGTCCAGGTTCCTCCCGGTCTGCAGGTCTTCGAGCACGCCCACGGATGCTGTGGCGTACGCGCCTCCGTCGCCGTCCAGGTGCGTGAGTATCGGCAGTTCCGTGAGGTCAACGTCTTTCTCCACGACTTCCTGGCACGGCGCCTTGCTGACCACTTCGTAGTCCTTCGGTTTCCTCAGCGCTTCAACGAGTTTGTGCAGGAGTTTTTCTTTTGTTGTGCCGAGGCCTTCTGCTATGAGTTCTCTTGATGACACGATGCCTGCTAGCACGGAGTATCTGCTGCCGCGCACGTTCTCGAACAGGACGGGTTGCTCGTTCAGCGCGTTGATGACGTTCGCTGTCTCATACACTGCGCAGACCTCTTTCGTGATGCGCGCGAGCTTCCCCTCTGCTTCGAGTGTCTGCATAAGCGTCCTCAAATCCATCACGCCCACCTCGTGTAAAGGTTGTGTTCGATGCCGAGCAGTTCCAGCACCCTCCCTGTTATGTGGTTGGTGCAGTCCTGCACTGTCTCCGGCTTTGGGTAGTATGCTATGAGGGGCGGGACTATGCTGCATCCGGCTTCTTTTGCTTTCACAAGGTTTCTCAGTTGGATTAGGTTGAGCGGGGTTTCCCGGGGAACGAGGATAACTTTCTTCTCCTGCTTTAGGTTGACGCCGGCGCTTCGCGTTATTGCGTTGTCCTCGATGCCGTTCGCCACTTTGGCGAGGGTGTTCATCGAGCATGGCACGATGACCATCGCATCCAGCTGGAATGATCCTGAGCACACGGGCGCGTCGACTGCATCCTCATCGTGCTTGTGCTCGTACAATCCATCTATGCTGCCGCCTTCATGCTCTGCCACCAGTCCCGCGCTTCTGCTGATTATGACGTGTCTCTCGTGGCCTTCAAGCGCTTTCAGGAGTGTTGTGGCCAGAGGGAATCCACTAGCTCCTGTCACTGCGACTAGAATGCGCATGAGTGAATTCTTGGTGGCGCTGTTTTTATATCTGGCTTACTCGGGTTCGTCAAAAGACGATGAATTCAGGAAGTCTTGCGGAGCGTTGTCGTGTACACGTGTTCGGCGCCGACGCGTTTCAGGGCGCTCACTACGGCTTCGAGTTTGCGTGCCGGCACTATGGTTATTATGTTGCCTCCGCGTCCCGCACCGCTCATTTTCGATCCGTAGGCCCCGGCTTTTCTCGCTGCTTGCACGAGCGCGTTGATTTCTGGTGAGGACACGCCCATCTTTTCGAGGAGCGCGTGGTTCTCGTTCATGAGCTTTCCCACTTCTTCGGCGCTGCCGTTCTTCAGGGCTTTCCTGGCCTTTTTCGTGATCTTCTTTATGTCGTTGAACAGTCTGTTGAACGTTTTCTTGTCTGCCTTCCAGGCGCTTCTGACGTCTGCCACGATGCCTTTGGTCTCTGCCCGTATGCCTGTGTCAGCGATGACGAAGTGCATGGTCGCGCCGACTTTGAGGTGCTTGGTCTTGTTGGGGAGGAACCACACGCGTTTCTTGAAGTAGACCGGCCGCTCGTACACGATGGTGGTATTGTCGATGCCCGAGGGGGTTCCGTGGTGAATCTGTTCTATCTCGTACACTATCTTGTTCACGTTGTCGTCTGTGAGTTCTTTTCCGTGGAACTTTGCCACTGCCTTTACTATGGCTGTGGCGACTGCTGCTCCTGAACCAAGTCCAGACGCGATGGGGATGTCTGATTTTATTTCCAGGACTAGGTCTTGGGGTTTGACGCCGATGTGCTCCAGTGTCTTCAGCACTGCTTGCTGTAGTGCGTATCCCTCCTGTCCTTCGCGTATGGGGGAATGTGTTATGTTGTACCGCTTTCCGAAGTCTTTGGCTGAAATCGTTATCCCATCGCTTGCAGGCCGGACTACCGCCCGCGCCCTCAGGTCGCTGAGTGGGATGGCTATGGCGGGCTTTCTGTACACGACTGCGTGCTCGCCGAACAGTATCGCCTTGGCTGGGGCCGACACCTCGACTGCCATGGGTTAGATTTGTGTGGTTGAGGTATATAATTGTCTTACTTCGGTATGTTCTTGTACCCCATGGCCCTAAGTCTTTCGCAGTGTCCTTTTGTCAGCAGGCCTCTACTGCTGAGGATCTTCGCGTTTCTTGCTATGGTCTTGTGGAGGTCAAGCGTTATCGCGAGCGAGACATCGTCTTTGTCCAGAAGTCCTTTGGCAGCGAGTTTGCCGGAGTGCCTGAAAACAGCTTCATGCCCGCCCGTCTTGATTGACCTGATCACGTCTTCGTGCGTGATTCCCGAGCCGTCCGTTGTCAGCTTATCTATGACGTCAACGTTCCCGAACACTTCGTTGTGCCATCCCATCTCCAGGACCCTGCGCAGGCTGTGGGTGTTCAGCAGAGTCTTGAGGGCATGGATGCTGCTCTCGCTTTCTTTTCTCGCTGTCACTGCCGTCACCTTGGAGGATTACACCAATTGCTCAATAAGAACGTTTCTATCCCGCCGGTGTCACTCGTACACTATGCTGGCGTATCCCACAACCGCTTTGTCTCCGGTGACGTCGCCGCTCGTCGCGTACTTCAAGAGCCTCGGCTTCGCCGGCCTTGCGAACGCGTTTACTGCAGCGATGGGTCCGAAACCGCATGCGCTGACTCCGGCGTCTATGGCTTTGTAGAATGCTTCGTCGTCGGGGAGTGATTTTATCGCGGCCATGTCCTGCTTGACTGCCTGTTCGTACGGCACGTAGTGCGAGAAATCCGAGGACGCTAAGACGACGCAATTCTCTCCGCGCAAGGCATTGCCCAAGCGCCTGGCTTCTTCGAGTGCTTGGTCTCCCATCATTATGGGCACGATACTCGCTTTCGTGTGCAGGACTTGCAGGAATGGCAGCTGCACTTCGATGCTGTGCTCTGCTGCGTGCGCTTCCTCGTTCTGCGCGAAGCCTTTCGAGAGCAGCCGCTTGGCCATGTCTTCGTCAACGCGCACTTCGCCGAGCGGCGTGCTCCATGAGCCTTCTGCGTACACGCATGTCCTGCCCTTGCCGTAACCTGTGTGGTCCGGGCCTATCAAGACGTACGTGCCTGCCTCTTTCAGCGCTTTGAATGTGTGCGCTGCAACCAGTCCGGAGTAGGCGTAGCCTGCGTGCGGAGCCACTCCTGCGTCGCATTGCATCGCTTCTTGCTTGGCTGCGTCAAGGAGCTGCTTGACCTCCCTGCGCAGCTCTTCTTTTAGCAGGGGGTAGAACGCGCCGGCTGCAACTGGCTCGCGTCTCACAGTCCTCACTCGAACTGCTCGATGGTGGGTGTGAAGTCTTTCGCGTCCTTTATGATCCCGCGCTTCAACTGTATCCCTCTTGCGAGCAGCCAGTACGCGAGCGCCAGCGACTTCCTGCCCTTGTTGTTGAGCGGAACGCACAGGTCAACGTCCTTCAGCAGGTTGTTGGTGTCGCACAAGGCCACGACCGGAACGCGGATTCTCTCGGCTTCTTTTATGACTTGCTTGTCGACGCCGGGGTCACTGACTAGTATGACGTCAGGCTCAACAAAATTTGGGTTTATCGGGTTTGTGAGCGTGCCCGGCACGAAGCGCTTCATGGACAGGAGGCAACCGACGTTTTCTGCGAACTTTCGGGCAGGCTTCCTTGCGTAGACCCGTCCTGCCACTACGAGTATCCTGGCAGGTTCGTACTTGGAGAGGAATTCTGCTGCTATGCCTATGCGCTCGTTGACTGTCTTTATGTCCAGGACGTGCAGGCCGTCCTGCCTGGTCTTGTATATGTAGTTGCGCATGTCACCGGTCTTGTACTGCGAGCCGATGTGAATGCCTGCTTTCAGGTATTCTTCGATCGGTACCAAGAGGTTTTCTTCGGTCGTAACCTCTTTTTTCACGGTCTTCTTCGGAGCCTTCCTCGGCTTCTCTTCTTCAGTGGGTTCTTCCACTTTGGTTTCTTCTTCTTTTTCCAGTTCTGCTCTCAGGTCTTCCAAACTTATTTTTTGCCTAGGCATTTTTTCACCTCTTTTAACCCCCTCTCGGCACGCGCCGATTTTCGGGTTTTTGCGGGGGAATGGGGCCGTCGAGATTTGAACTCGAGTCGCAGCCACCCCAAGGCTGAAGGATGCCAAACTACCCTACGGCCCCGCTTTTTCTGCAGCGAGCATTGTTCCAATGATCGGAGCTGCACTCAGCCCTCAGGAGAATCACCTGTTGTACTTTCTTATCTTCTCCCGTATCTCTGGCTGGCTGAGGAACATCCTCCTGCAGCAGTAGTTTTCCAGGCCGAGTTCGTCCAGGACTTCGCCCGCATCCTCGCCCTTGCTAACGCGTTTCTTGAAGTCTTCGTACAGGTTTCCTATGAGCTTCCCGCACGTGAAGCAGCGTACTGGTATTTCCATTGTCTCTCACCTGTAGCTCTTCTGTGGCTTGGAGCGCGCGCCGTCCCTCATGGCCTTCTTCGACTCTTTCCTTCGGACGTCGTCGACCAGCATGTGCCTATCGTACTTCAGGTATTCTTCTTTGAGGTCGTCGCTCTCAGACCAGGCGACGAGCCCTTTGGCTATCGCGGTCTTGCAGGCTTCTGCCTGGCCGATTATCCCGCCGCCCCTCACTGTGATGTCTATGTCGAGTCCTGCGTCAAAGTTCTTTCCGAGGATTTTTTCCGCCATTTCTATGGGGCGCTTTATCTCCTCTCTCGTGAAGTCTGAGCCGTATGAGTCGATGAGTTTTGAGTTCACGCGCAGTGAGCCTGCGCCGTTCTTTATCCTAGCCCTTGCTATCGCTTTCTTGTTCTTCGCCTTGCTCTGGACCACGGTTATGGTCTTCGTCTTCTTCATTTACTCACCTTCCTCCTGTCTTTCCATCCGAGCTGCTTGCTGACTTCGTACACCCTGACGAAGCTCGAGACTGGCAGTGCTTCTGCGTACTTCTCTGCCTTGGTTCCGTATTCTGTTGGCGCTCCCACGAATACCTTGAGTGCGCGTAGAGCGGCCTTGCCTCGCTTGCTTCTGTGGCTTATCATTCCCCGAATCGCACGGCGCAGGATGCGGTCCGGCGAGCGCGGGTAGTGCGGGCCCTTCGTGGGGTTGGCCCTGTCCTTGCGGTCGTAGTACTTCTTGTAGCGTGCGAATATGGATTCCTTCTTTCCGGTTATGACTGCTTCGTCTGCGTTCGTTATCACGACCGCTTCGCCTTCAAGCAACGTCTTTGCTACGCGGCTCGCGAGTCTCCCGAGCACTGCGTCCGTGGCGTCTATGATCTTCATGCCATCACCCTCACGTTCTTGGCGCTTTTGAACGCGTCCAAGGCCACGGCCTTGCCTCCGGCCTTCTCTATCTTCTGGACTGCGTTCTTGGAGAAGCTCATCGCAGCGACTGTCACTGCGTGGTCGAGGGCGCCTTCTGCCAGGACCTTGCCTGGCACGACGATGGTCTCACCCTGCTTCGTGTTCTTATTTATCTTGCCGATGTTGACTTCGGCCCTGTTGCGCCGGCTCTTTCCCAGGCGCTTTTTCAGAGTCTTGCCGAGTCCGGTTTTGCTTATCTCTTTTGCGATCATTTTCATCAACCTCTTGCGCGGGCTCAAGGCCCACTCGACGGTTTTTCTGGGAGTGGTGCGGGGGACGCGATTTGAACGCGCGTAGGCACTAAGCCACCAGGCGTTTGCGTTTGCAGGGCTTTCAGCCGCGCAAATCACCTCAACCTGGCCCGTTTGACCGGGCTCCGACACCCCCGCTCACTTCATTGAGTCTACTAGTTTCTTCATCTCCTTGTTCTTCTGCTCCAGTACTTTTATGGCTTCTACCAGCGTTTTTTGTGCTGTCATCTGTCCGTCCGTCCACACCTTGAACAGGAACTTGGTCTGGTTCGGAGTCACCTCAACGCCCTCAGGGTAGGTTTCCACGCAGCTGTTGCATGCGTTGCACTCCATGGGTTTTTCTACGAACACCTTGTCTTTCTTGATGCCGAATACGTTCTTCGGGCACAGGTTCATGAGTTCGCTGCGTGTCTCGCCTTCCTTGTTGAGCTTGACTTCGCTTACGGACCTGTACGCGGCGTTGCCTGCCTGCCATCGGGCGTGCTCTTCGCCGGTTCCGAGGACTGCTTTGGCTTCGAGGCGGAGGCGCTGGCCGTTGTCCAGGTCCACGATGGGTATCTTGCCGCTGACAGGCTTGACCTTGGGGTCGCTTGTTTTCATGTCGGAAGAGTGCACGCTCTTCGGGCCTGTCTCATCTATCGTGAAGTCCACGCTGCAGGACGAGCAGTTCCCGCCGCAGCATTCACCTGGTTTTTTGTAGTTCTTGAGGTCTGTGGTTAGCGGGATCATGCCCAGTCTGTGTGCTACGTATTCATCGAACATCACGGACGTGTTCTCGTACATGGTCACTTCGTTTATGGCCATGACCGGGACCTCGCCGAGGATGACCCTGCGCAGGGCGTTGGCCAGGGCTGGCTTTGAGTCCTCGAGCAGGAACACTATCTTGTTAGGCTCGTTTTCCAGCACCTTCATTTTCATGTTTCACACTCTCCTACCGCGCTTGCCTCCCTTGGCCTTCGTCCCGTCGTGTGGCACTGGCGTGACGTCTTGTATGCGGCCGATGCTGAGGCCCGCGCGCGTGAGGGCGACGATGGCTGCTTGAGCGCCGGGGCCGGGGTGCCTGGAGGCGCTGCCTCCGGGAGCCCTGACTTGCACGTGGACATGCGTTATGCCTTTGCCCATGGCTTCTTCAGCGGCTTTTTGTGCGGCGGCCATCGCAGCGTAGGGGGAGGATTGCTTGCTTCCCTGCGTGACTACCATGCCGCCCGAGCACTTCCCGAGCGTTTCCGAGCCGGTTATGTCCGTGATGGTTATTATCGTGTTGTTCGAGCTGGCGTATATGTTTGCGATTCCCCATTTTGAATTGTTCACTTACATCGCCTCTTTGTCTGGGATCGAGGGCTTTGTCTCGGGGATGTTCGCTATCATTTCTTTTGGTTTTTCTGTTGGGCTTATCTCCTCGTGCTCCCTCTTTATCTCGATTTTTGGTGCTGGGCCGTAGTACCCGATTGCTCCTTCTTCTGCAGTGAGCACGACGTA
Organism: Candidatus Iainarchaeum sp.; assembly: GCA_016939415.1. Lineage (GTDB taxonomy): Archaea > B1Sed10-29 > B1Sed10-29 > WALL01 > WALL01 > JAFGGZ01. The sequence continues at coordinate 11,650 of JAFGGZ010000039.1, forward strand.
TCCCGGCACGTCCACGCGCCTGCCGTTCACGGCTATGTGGCCGTGGACGATGAACTGTCTTGCCTGCTTTGTGCTCGAGGCGAGCCCCTTCTTGAAGACCACTGTCTGCAGTCTCCTGTTCAGTATGTCGATGACTGTGAGGCCGAGGACATCATCGAGTGTGGCCCCTTCTTGCAGGAGTCCTGACTTCACGAGCTTGTTTACCAGGTCTTTCTGTCTCTGCTCGCGGAACTCGCTTCTGTCAGCCAGGAGTGCGCGTGCCTGTTTGCGGTAGTTCCTGATCTTTGATTCCGCTTTCCTGATCTCTTTCTTGTTCTTCAGGCCGAAGTCTTTCTTCATCTGGTTTTCTTTTTCTATCCTTTCCTTGTCGTAGGGGTGTGTTGGTGATGAGTAATTTTTCCTGAGTCTCCGTGGGTCTCCCATTCAAATCACTTCCCTGAACCCTTTGAGTCCTTGCGCCGCTGCACTCCGACTGTCGTGCCTTTCCTTCCGGATGTTCTCGTGCGCTGTCCCCTCACTGTCAGGCCGAGCTGGTGGCGCACGCCTTTGTAGGACTTGGCTTTTTTCATGAGGCTTATGTCCCCCCTGTGCACGATGTCCAGTTCTGGGCCTGTGAGGTGTTTGTTCTTTCCATCGTCTATATCGTGTCTGCGGTTCAGCATCCACGCGGGTATGCCGTGCTTTTCCGGGTTGATGACGATGTCTTGCACTTTCTCGGCCTGCTTTTCGTCGAGCAGCCCTATCTTCGTGCGGTGGTCGATGCCCAACTCTTTTTGGGCTTCTTTTGATATTGCGGAGGCCAGGTTGTTGCCCACTCCCTTGACGCCGGCGAGCGCCAGGGGCATGGGTAGGTTGCCGTCCAGGTCGTTTCCGGCAATGCGGACTATGTGCCTAATTTCCGCTTCTGTCTTCGCGGCTTTGGAGGCTTTACCTGCCTTCGGCTCGTTGTCTGCCTTTGGCTTGGCTTGTTCTTCTTTTGCCATTTAATCCCCTAATGTGAGTACTTGGGCTTCCAGAAAAAGAATGCTCTTTTTCCAGGGTCAACGTCCAGCGGACTCGCCCAGTGGGTATGATTCTGAGGAAAGGGGTTTATAAAGGTTTTCCAGCGGGCGGGTGGTGCGGCGCAGACAACCTTTTATAGTGCCGTTTCTTGTCTTTCTCATGCGACCCTACTCCTGCAAGGTGGCTGGGAACTATCACCTCCTCGTGCCATACGACTTTGAGATTGCTCCGAGGGAAGTGCGGTTCCTAGAATCGTTTTTCCCGAGGAGCGGGAAGCGCGTTTTGGATTGTGCTTGCGGCACTGGCAGGTGGAGCGTTCTCCTGGCAAAAGATTGTTTTGAGGTCACGGGCATCGACCTAACGGTGGAGATGCTCGATGTCGCCAGGAAACGCTCTTCCAAGCCCAGGTTCTTGTTGCGGGACATGCTTTCTTACAGGTCGAACAAGCGGTTCGATGTTGTGTTGTGCGGCGCTTCTTCCATCATGCACTTGCACTCCAGGAAAAAGACTCTGCAGGCTCTCAGGAACTTCCACGAGAATCTTGAACCTGGAGGCGTACTGATCTTTGATGTGTGGGA
>JAFGGZ010000040.1 GCA_016939415.1 Candidatus Iainarchaeum sp.
GGCTTCACCTCAACGTCTCTGCCACCCAAGCGCATGTTGCCTCCCAAGCCCTCGATCTTCTTCTGTTCAGGGAGGATGTCGATAACCGGGTGCTTTGTGTTCGGGTCTGATTCAGTGGTGTTCGCTCCGTCCAAGCCGCAGACATCCCTCGCGAACTCTATGACCGCCATCTGGAAGCCGTAGCAAAGGCCGAGGTAAGGGATTTTGTTCTCGCGCAAGTGCTTGACGACCGCTATCTTACCCTCAACGCCGCGCCTTCCAAAGCCTCCGGGCACGATGACACCTTCCACGCCCTGCAAAGCCTCTTCCACACCGATTTTCCCGTCCTCGATGTCGGTGGTCTCGACCCACTTGATCTTCACTTCCGCGTTGTGATAAGCGCCAGCATGCTCCAAAGCAGAGAGGATGGATGCGTAAGAGTCGTTGAGCTGCGTGTACTTGCCCGTGATCGCGACAGTCACCTCTCTCTTAGGGTTGACGATGCTGTCAACGAACGCGTTCCAGTCGTCGAGGTCTATGTTCTTGAACGGCAGGCCGAACCGCTTCAAAAGGATCTCGTCCAAGCGCTCGTCATGCAGCTTGAGCGGCACCTTGTAGATCGTCTTCATGTTGTGTGAGTCGATGACGTTATCGACAGGCACGTTCGAGTACACGCTCAGCTTTTCCTTCACCTTGTTCGAGACCACATCCTCAGCCCGGACTACGACGACATCCGGCATGATCCCCGCGCCCATCAAGGACCTCAACCCAAGCTGCGCTGCCTTGCTCTTCTGCTCGCCCACACTCTTCGGGAGCATGACATACGTGAGCACCATGAACGCCACGTTCTCCCTCCCCTCTTCCAGAGCGAGCTCACGCATGGCCTCTATGAAGTAAGAGTTCTCTATGTCGCCGACAGTGCCGCCCACCTCGATGATCACAACGTCGGCCCTGCTCGTCAGCGCAAGGTTGCGGACGAAGTGCTTTATCTCGCCGGTCACGTGGGGAATGAACTGCACGTCCCTGCCCAGGAAGCGGCCGTCACGCTCCTTGGACATGATGTTGCTGAAGAGCTTCCCGCCGGTAAGGTAATTGTTCTTCGTCAGCTTCTCTCCGAGGAACCGCTCGTAAGTGCCCAAATCCATGTCACACTCGGTGCCGTCATCCAAGACGAACACTTCGCCGTGGCGGAACGGGTTCAGCGTGCCCGCATCCAGGTTCAGGTAACCGTCGAACTTCATCGCAGTGACATTCGCGCCGTGACGCTTCAGGAGATTACCCAGCGAGGCAGCGGTGATGCCCTTCCCCAGACCGCTGATCACCGTGCCCAAAACCACCAGGTACTTTGCCATCCCGCGCTGGTAGCCCTTCGGGTACGGAGAGTAGAACTCGTGCTCATCACTCTTGTCAGCAAGACTCTTGACTACATCCTCGCCCATAACAACACCTCGCACTGCCCAGAAATAGTGTAATTATTACCACCGCACCCGTATTTAATGGTTTGCGAAACCTTTTATACAACCGCCGCCAACAAGATGCTTCGCATGAGACTCATCATCGCGGAGAAAGCCATCGCCGCGAAACGCATCGCGGAAATACTCGGCGCTCCGAAAGCAATGAAGGAAGGCAGCGTCATCACATACGAGATAGACAGCGCGCGTGTAGTGCCGCTCCGCGGCCACATACTAAACGTGGACTACCCGCCGCAGTACAACAACTGGCGTTCCACAAACCTGCACCAACTCTCCGAAGCGCCCGTGCATTACTCGTCTTCTGCGCACGACATCGTGAAGGCATTGAAGAGCCTTGCTCCGGACGTGGACCGGGTCACCATAGCCACTGACTTCGACACAGAGGGAGAGAGCATAGGCCGCGAAGCGATCACCGTGATACAGAAAGTCAGGAAGGAAGTCAGAGTGGATAGAGCAAAGTTCTCGGCCATAACGCCGGAAGACATCAAGGAAGCATTCAAGGAAAAGAACCTCACTGAACTCGACTACAACCTGGCTGACGCAGCAGACACGCGCAGGGAGATAGACCTGATCTGGGGCGCGGTGCTCACCAGGTACATGAGCCTCACCTCAGGCCGCCTCGGCGACCAGTTCCTGAGCGTGGGCCGCGTGCAGACACCGACCCTCGCACTCATAGTTGACAGGGAGAAGGAGCGGCGCGCGTTCCAGTCAAAGAAGTTCTGGGTTGTATCCGCGCTATTCCACAAGGAACAGGACTTTGAGGGCGTGCACAGGGAGGAGAAATTCTGGGAGATACCCCAGGAAGTCTACGACCGGCTGAAGAGCGCGAAACACGGCACCGTCACTGACGTCAAGAAAACCCAGAAGGAGCTATCGCCGCCCACGCCTTTCAACACCACAGAGTTCCTGCGAGCTGCGAGCGGCATCGGCGTTTCACCGAAGAAAGCTATGAGCCTCGCCGAAGAATTGTATCAAGCGGGATTCATTTCGTATCCAAGAACCGACAACACAGTGTACCCGGAAACGATCAAGGTAAAAGAGATAGTCAAGAAATTCACTGCGCACGAGGACTTCGGGAAGGACGCTGAAAAGATCCTGGCGCAGAAGAAGATAACGCCGACGAAGGGGAAGAAGCAGACCAAGGACCATCCCCCGATATACCCCGCCGGGCTCGCATCAAAGAAATCGCTCTCATCCGACTTGTGGAAGGTGTACGAGCTCGTGGTGCGCAGGTTCTTTGCCACACTCGCACAGAAGTGCTTGATGAACCTCGTGCGCGTCGACATCGACGTGGAAGGCGAGCCGTTTGTTGCGAGGGGGCAGACCATTGTCGAAGCCGGGTGGAAGGAGTTCTACCCATACTCAAAGAGCAAGGAAGTGCAGTTACCGGAGCTCCACAAGAACGACGAAGTCAGCGTGAAGGAAGTGAGCATGGACGAGAAGGAGACGCAGCCGCCGAAGCAATACGCTCCCGCCTCGCTGATAAAGCAGATGGAGGACTTCGGGCTTGGCACGAAGAGCACGCGGCCGGAGATAATCAGCAAGCTGCAGAACAGGCACTACATCATCGGTACCAAGTCTTACGAACCCACAGAGCTCGCGTTCCCAGTCATAGAAGCGCTGGAGAAGTTCGCTCCTGACATCACCAAGCCCACGATGACATCCAAGCTCGAGAAAGAGATGAGCGAGGTCGAGCAGGGGAAGAAAGATAAAGACAGCGTTGTGAAGGACTCGAGGGAGATGCTCGGCGAGATACTCCGCGAGCTCGGGTCCGGCCAGCAAAAGATCTCAGAAACCTTGCGGGGCGCTTCGAAGGATGTGAGCATCGCGGGGAAGTGCCAGAAGTGCGGGAAGTCATTACGCATGATAGTGTCCAAGAAGACGAAGAAGCGCTTCGTCGGGTGCGAGGGATACCCGAAGTGCGACGTGTCGTTCCCGCTGCCGCAGAAGGGAGGGCTGACGTTCACTAACAAGACGTGCGAGAAGTGCGGCACGCCCATCGTGAAAGTGGTGAACAAGGGCAGGCGGCCGTACGAGATGTGCCTAGACATGAAGTGCGAGACAAAAGCCAACTGGGGAAAGAAGAAGGTGGAGAAATGATCCCGGAGCAAGCAAAAGAGCTTTTTGAGCGGCAGGACATTGCAGCATTCGGCACTGCAGACGCGAACGGCGCGCCCAATGTCTGTGCAGTGTTCTGGAAGAGGATTGTCAGCGCTGACACCGTTCTCATACTCGATAATTTTTTCAAGCAGACAAAGCAGAACCTCGAAGAAAACGACAAGGTTTGCATCTCATTCTGGGACACGTCGACAGAAGAGGGATACAAGCTGAAGGGCACTGCAACATACCACACGGAAGGTCCTGTGTTCGAGCAAGGCAGGGAGTGGATGCAGTCCAAGAATCCTGATAGAACGCCGCGCGGCGTTGTCGAAGTGAAAGTGGAAGAAGTTTTCACGATCAAGCCATGCGAGCGCGCTGGCGAGAGACTGTGAACAACCGGGTAATGGTTGCCATGAAACTCATTCTGGGCGACATCACGACGTTCAAAGGCGACGCCATCGTCAATCCGGCGAACTCGTACCTGAGCATGGGCGGAGGGTTGGCGCTAACCATAAAAAAGAAGGCAGGGCCGGAAGTGGAAGAGGAGGCAAGGCAGCACACCTTCGTCCCGGTAGGCGAGGCGGTCGCGACAAGCGCCGGGAACCTCCCCTGCGAGCACGTCATCCACGCGCCGACAATGAAAGTGCCGGAACGCATCCCCCCGGAAAACGTGTTCCTCGCCACCAGAGCTGCAGTCAAGCTAGCGGAGGAAATGAGGTTGAAAAGCGTGGCACTCCCTGCGATGGGCTGCGGCGTCGGGGGCGTGCCGTACGGCGAGGCGGCGAGGCAGATGAAACGGGCGCTGAACACGGGCATCGACGTGACCATATACGTGTCATCAGAAGCGGCCATGACTGCGTTCAAGCAAACATTTTAAAGGCCGTTGGCTGATTAATAACAGCATGATAGTACGTAAGCCGCCTGAAAAAATCCCGGACCCGAAAGCTCTGACCCAAGGACTAGCGGAAGACATCGCCACGCGGACAAGCCCTTGGAGCGCTGGGAAGACCTTCCTCGGCATAAAAAGCATCGCGAAAGTGCTGCAGGCAACCAACAGCAGAGCGCCGAAGCCCACAAAAGAACAAGTGCAAGCTCTGATAGCCAGCGTACAGGGCGAGAGCCGCCTCCACCCAGAAGAACAGGGAATGATGGTGAAGACCCTCCGCAGCATAGGCGTGACCGCGGACAATCACTACTACCACGCGATAAACAACCTGATGGATGCCCTAAACGAATCCAAGAGAGCGTGAGCATGCCCGCAACAGAAAAGCCGCACGAGGGACTCGTAAGAACGCTCGCGCACCAGGTCAGAGGAAAACAAGCAACGAACCTGGTTGGTAGCGTTCACGAGATAGTCCGGCAGATGAAAGCCTCGTCAATAGGATCCTGGAAAACCATCGGCAGAGAACCGAATCCGAGCGCACGAGAA
>JAFGGZ010000041.1 GCA_016939415.1 Candidatus Iainarchaeum sp.
CTTCCTGTTCTTCGAGTTGTTTTATTACAGGGCGTTTGACCTCAGCACGCTGCTGCAGGCCTTTGTGCCGGGAGGGCTGGTGTTCTTCTTTTTCGTGGTGCCCAGCACTCTATTGTACAACAGGGTCATGGAGCGCTGGGGAGTCCTGCCATGGCATGCAGTGCAGTGGGCCGTGTCCTTCCTGTCTTGTTTAGTGTTCTGGGCGCTGGCGATCTGGGTGTTCCGAGTCTTTGCTGTATAACGTTTATATACTCTATGCAGTATTAATTCTTTCATGAGAGCTGGCTCGCTGAGCATTTGCCTGGCATTGATTCTGCTTTCTTCCACGTTTTGGCCTGTGGGAGCAATGGCCCAAGAGAGCGAGGTCGAAATCGAGGTAACCACTGAAGGCATGTGCAGCGTGGACAGCACGCTGGGGACTGTCGAACTCTCGTACGACGAGAGCACTGCGATCCAGGGCATTGTGGAGCAGGACGTTGCGTCGAGCGCAGAGGATTACCGCCGCAGGCAGGCAGCGGAAGAGCTTGGCATCGCAGCAGACTCTGAGTCGAAGCGCATAGCAGACAAGTACAACCTGTACTTCTTGAGCCCTGATGGGACTGTGAACTACGCCGAGAAGCTGAACGATCGGTTGGACTACCAGAACGGGTGGCTCATAGGCACGACGATTGACGGCCGCGTGGAGTACGGCGGGAAGGTCGCGGAGGACATTGCTTTGTGCCCTGAGCTCACGACAAGCGAGAGCGGCGAGGGAGTGTGCACGCAGAAGGCAGGGGAAGTGCAGGACGACTTCAACATCGAGCAATATTCCATGGGCCTCATCCAGGCGACTGCATCCGGAGAGCTGGCTGACCCAACATGGGAAGAAATAAAGGCTGCAGGTGCGACAGAACTGGAGGAGTTCGGCGAGTTTTACATTGACACGATTAACTGGGCCACGACGCATGAGACAGAGACCGCGTGGGGCACTCTTTCTCTGGGCCAATCACGCTTGAAAGCAGACAGCTGGAGGACATCGCTCGCGGTGTTCCCCCAGGACGGAACTATATTCATCATCCCGAGAACGTTCATGTACTTCACCGCAAGGATGAAGGCGTTGGCAGTTTTTGACGAGGCAACGCAGTTCGTGTTCCAGGCATGGGCACTAGCCAACTTGGTGAAAGGCGCTTACAAATTAGACAAGTACTTCAAGGGGAGGGTCAAAGCAGATGAAGAGATTATGGACTTGTTCGATGATCCGATCACGAATCAACAAAAAAAGATAAACCAAGCAACTGATTTGATAAAGAAAGGAGACTTCGACGAGGCAAACACAGTACTTCGCAAGCTTGAGCAGAGCACAGACGAAGTCATAAAGGTTATTGAGAGATCAGATGACCTCGCTAGAGAGGTGTCGCCAGACCTCCGCGGCGTAGTGCATAATCTGGATGAAGTATCAACCCAAGCATACTTTGGATGGGGCAAATATTCAGATGATGTAGTTGACGCCATACGCAACACTGATGGGAGTGCAACCCAGCTTGATTCATGGCTCCAGGGAAGGGTTTTAGACGCTAATGCAAGGAGGCAGATAGTGGATGAACTGACTTCACCTGATGGCACAAGCGTAATGAGAGCGTTCAGAAACCTTGATGTTGAGGACGCAGCAACACTGCGGAGATACAACAATGACTATATGTTGCATCAATTCGAAAGGTACGACCAAGCCTACGCACAAAACGAGGCATTGCAGAAGGCAACCAAGAACAAGGGGGTCATAAGCAGACTCCGCAGACAGCTTGAAGTGAGTAGCAAAGAAGCCTTGGGAACGCAAAACCCAGAAGGGTACCGGAAAGTAGTCGCAAATCAGATAATGAACAGCGAAGATGGACTTTTCCTGGAAAAGAAGATGTACAAAGCGCTCCCTGTGCCAAGCTACGCTGACGAGCTTGCAGCTGCGCAAGGCGACTGGAAAAAAGTATCCAAGCTGAAAGTCAGGAATTTCTTCACAGGAGAATTGTTTGGTGTAGCACCCAGAACGCAAGGCAGCACCCGCCTTGCATGGATCTCTTCCGGAGCACTGCTGTTCCGCGGGCTGGGAGCTTTCTTCAAGACGCTTTACTTCACCGCCCGCCCCATAACGCTCATCGCGTACGGACTGCACCTCGGAGGGGAAGTCGCGCGTGAGGGATTCCTCACAGTGGCATCACCCGGCATCACGCTGGAGTGGAACCCCAACGCAACCACCGGAGTGTTCACAGAAAAATCGTACATCATACTGAAAAGCCGCGCGACAAGCGTGCCAGGACTGTACCTCGCAGGCAAGGGAGGGTACTTTGTCGGCAAGGACGTCCGTGGATTCATGACAAGCCTCGGCATGGAACCAACAGAAGCAGCGAAGTACAGCGACCTCGGCGACACGCTCATGTTCGGCGGCATCATGTACAACCAGTACCCTGGACTCATATCACTGCAGGAACAAGAGAAGTCGAAGGGACTCACCAAAATAGACACGTACAAAGGCGCGTACCTGCTCGGAATAAGACAATGGGAAAACCACGGCTTCACAGTCATCCAGGACCCCGCGACATTCAAGGAATTGAGCGGAGAAGTCTCGTCAGCAGTGGGCATGCGCACCACCAACGTGGACTTGTACAGACACAGCTTCGAAAACGAGCAGAAAGTCAAAGACCTGTTCCCACTCTCCTGGACGCTCTCTGAAAAACTCACTGACTGGGGATTCCAGAGCAACCTATGGATTGCGGGCACAGCGTTCCACATGGTGCCGCAACTCGGCGCCGCCAGAGGCTTGCTCGGCCTCACGACCGTAAGCCTCCTCAGCAGGGGCGTGTTCGGCGCAGGACAAAACATCATGACATCCCAGCTCTCGTACATGGAGGAACTACAGAAGTGCTACGAAGACGCGAATTACACCAGTTCAGTAATGGACTGCAGTCAGAGATTGCCGTGCGAACAGGTAGAGCGTAGGTGCGAAGGAGAGATTGCATGGAGAAGCGGATGGCTCGCTGTTTCAGGAACAGCACAAATATTCACAGAAGAACTGCCGGTTGTATCCCTGCCTTTGGGCATCGTGGATTATTTTATAATAACAGGCTTCGAGCCGGCGGGTTTCGAAGGAAAGCTTGAAGTCACGCAGAACTGCATGAGCGAACTACTGGCTTGCAACGAGAGGAGCTTCTTCGTCATCGGAGGGTCTTCGTACAGCGACCCCGGCCTCGCAGCAGCAGAACAACAGCAGATCGGCGAACTTCAGTCACTCCCGGGACTCGAAAGCCTCCCGCTCGACAAGTTCATCGAAGGACTGAACATAACAGACCCAATGGAAATGGGGCAGATGCAAGTCAACATCCACTCCGAAATGGACAGAGCCACCGGCCGGGTGGCGTTCGAGAGGATGTACTACGTGCACCTCAAGGACGCGACCATCGACTGGGTCACAAGCGAACTGCCGATCCACTTATGCCCCATTGCCGGCGGGAGCCCGGACGACGCGAACTGCATCACAGTGCAAAACGACGAACTGAAAGTCGGCGGCGAAACCATTGTCAAGAACGAACTGGTCGCATTCAAGTGGATGGACGAACTCCTGCCAGCGCTCGTCATACCCGCAACAGCCGTGACAGTAGACATCACTAAAGGGAACACGTGCACGCTGTTCAGCGTGGACAAGACCGGGCAAAGCCTCGCCCTTAACCCGAGCGTCATAAGCAAGTTCACGACCATGAACTTCCAGGAACTGGAGCGAATGATGGGCACGCTCCGCGACATAGAAACCGCACAAGGAGCGATTTACCCCAACCAGGACTACAACGGAGACTTCCGCTTCGAGTGGGACAAAGACGACGGCTCGTACGAGTACTCGGAACAAGACGCGGAAGTCACAGCCAACGCGAAAGTCAAGTTCAAAGGAGAAGTCCTCGACTTCGAGTCGGCCGTGTTCACCGGCGGCACCATCATCAAGAAAGGCGACTTCATCTACATACTGCCAAGGTACTTCAGACCATCCATGACAGGCAAGCGCTGGCTCGAAGAAACGCACGGAACGCCGCTCGTAAGCGCCACAGGACAACCATTGGAAGCCTTGGACGCAGCAGGCAACATACTCGGCATCGACGCAGCGCAGACCAACATCCCCGGCGGCGAGAACCTAGGCATACTAACGCGGTTAGACGCGTGGGATGACGCGAACGCCGATGGAGTCCTGCAGGACGATGAGCGCGCGGGCTGGCGGTTCTACACAGAAGACAACCAATCCAAGTTCGAGATGTGGTACAACGGCCAGAAAGAAGTGTACGACGCGGACCAGATCGAGATAGACGAAGAAACCGGCACGATAAGCGTGTACGAAAAAGACCAGCCGCACGTCGAAGCCAACCTCCTCCGCAGCCTGGAAACAAAAGTCGACTCGCTCGGGAGGACGCTGCTCACAATCAAAGACGGCCAAGGCAACGTCCTACTAGAAGAAGCGCTAGTAACGTACCTGAAGGGCACGAACGGAGCGATACAGTACGACCACGCGAACAACAACTACGTATTCGTCAACGGCCAGCCAGTGGAAGTCAACAACGACTTCAAGACCAACGGCTTCAACGCCGTCACGGGCCGGCCCGAACCCCCTCTCCTCCAGCCGAGCGCCGTAACCCCTCCCACCGGACCGACTGAAAAGTTGGACGAACTGCAGCCGCCAGCAATCCCCACAAGGCCAGAAGGCCTCGCCGGCATCGCCTACGCGCTGGCGATCGTGGCAGGGCTCGTGGCAGTGTACGCCATAGGAAAGAGAAAAGAATAACAGCTGCCAGTCTCGCCAACCAAGCCACGCGCCGAAACAGGTTTCCGGGCTCACTGAATTAAAAACCTCAGAGCACACAACTTGCCGAGATGATTGCATGAACCCAGTAAAAGACATAGACGCGACCAAGAAAAACACGAACGAGCTAGTGAACGAGCTGTACGCATCAGGAGGGTTCACAGCCAAGAAACTCGGAACAGCAGCAGTGATACTCGAAAAGATGATGAAGGAAAAAGACTGCTGCAGATTCATCTCCTTCCCCGCATGCGTCATCGCCACGGGCACGCGAGGCGTAATCAAGGACATGGTGAAGGAAAAGCGCGTGGACTGCATCATCACCACGTGCGGCACGATGGATCATGACCTCGCCAGGGTATGGAAAGACTATTACCACGGCACGTTCCTCGCAGACGACGTGCAACTCCACAAGAAAGGCATCAACAGGCTGGGCAATGTCTTCGTGCCCAACGACTCGTACGGCATCATACTCGAGAAACGCATGCAGGAACTGCTGCCGAAGCTTTACGAGCAGAAGAAGGACTGGAGCACAAAAGAGCTCGTGTGGGCGTTCGGCGAATCCATCAAAGACGAGCCGAAAGCAGAGGAAAGCATTGCGTACTGGGCGTGGAAAAACCAAATCCCAGTATTCATCCCCGGGCCGACAGACGGCGCGTGGGGGTCGAACCTCTGGATATTCTGGCAGGACCACAAGGACTTCGTGATCAACCTCCTCCGCGACGAGCAGGATTTGAGCAGCATCGTGTGGGACGCGAAAAAAACAGGAGCGCTCATGATCGGCGGCGGCATCTCCAAGCACCACACAATCTGGTGGAACCAGTTCCGCGACGGACTGGATTACGCAGTGCAAATCAGCACTGCAGTGGAGTGGGACGGGTCGCTCAGCGGCGCTCGTGTCCGAGAAGCAGTATCGTGGGGCAAAGTACGCGAGGACGCCGAGTACGAGTTCGTGGAAGGCGACGCAACCATCCTCCTGCCGCTGCTCTGGTCCGCAGTAAGGCAAAAACTGTGAGCACTCCCGGAAGCTATGAGAAAGCATGTAACGGCCGGAGATAGCGCAGGCAGCAACCATCGCATTTTTAGTACTCCCATGCAACATAACTAGTTCATGGCAAGACCTGTGAAAGGCGAGCGCAGGAAAGTCGTAAAAGGGTCGGGAAAGCCCTTGCCCAGCACAATTAAGTACCACCTCGACGCAGAGAACCCGATCGCGTACGTGGTAGACTCAAAGACATTCATGAAAGCCATAGGCACCGGCAAGAAGATGCTGGAAGTCGGGCACGGCAGCAACCTCGCTCCCTCGAAAGCAGCGCATGACCTCGGCGCAGAAGTCCACGGCATCACCATGGACCTGAAACATATTGCAAAACGAGGCATTACGGACAGGGGCATGCTCAAGCACATGCACTCCTATGTAGGCGACTTCATGGACGCCACACAGGAAGGATCACCAGTGAAAGGCCCTTTCGACCACGTGTTGTTCTGGGGATCGCTGCACTCAACGAGCTTCCTGAGTGAGTACTGCCTGCCCGTTATAACCGAAGGCAGAATCAGCGCACTCCTCGAGAAAGGCGAACTGAATAAAGCCCCGGCATACTTCGACACAGCTACGGGCAGGATTGACCCGCGCGAGTTCCTCAAAACAGTGCTCCGAAACTGCAAGACACTGCTAGGCGGGAAGGGTAGGATCACCATCGTTTCCCCGAGATACACAGGAAGAACATTGAGCGGAAGCGGTGAAGTACTGACCAACGAACTCGAAAAATTCCACCAGTACATAATCCGCTTGAAAAAGCTAGGCGCAAAGAAGATTCACGTCTATGGCCTGAGCAGAGAAGGAGCAGTGGATGTTTACAGAAGAGGTATCAAAGAGACAGCGAAAAAGCATGAAGGGTTGCTGCGCAAATTCATGGACGCGAGCAAATGGAAGATAGCAAGGCGCGGGCAGGAAGAAGAAGCAGTGACGGACATGAAGAAATTTTTAGGAAAGCTGGGACGCGGCCAATACGACGCAGAACACGCGAAGAGCCTGTCCGAGAAACTGAATTACGAATACAAACTACACATGCATATTCTCATCAATGAGATCGAGAGAATGGAGAAGAAAGCAAAGAAACTCGAGGGAGAGCAGGGAACAGCAGCGCGCATTGACGCCATCGTCGCCGAGTTCTAAACGCTTTTCGTCACGTACGGAAAGGCGAACAGGTTCTCTGACACGTGCAACGGAGGCCGGGCCACGTCAACCTTGAGGTTGCCCTTCGCGTCGAGGTACTCTTCGTTCACGTGCGTCGCAACCACCCTGCCGATGACCATGATGTGATCCCCGGATTTTCTGGCGTCCTCGACAAAGCACTCAATGCTCGCAGCGCACTCGCTCAGCTTCGGGGGGCGCACCTTATCGCTCGGCTCGGTCTTCAAGCCGGCCTTCTGAATCTTGCTCTCATTAGGGTCGAAAGGCCCTCCCGCAGACCAAACCTTGTCCAGGATCTTCTCAGTCGGGACGTTCACCACGAATTCCTTGACGCGCGTGATGCTCCAATAAGAGTGCTTCTTCGGACCAACAGCGAGCATGATGAGCGGAGGATCGAAACTCACCGGCGACACGAAATCGAACGTGCTGACATCAGTCTTGCCGCGCTCATCCATCGTGGTCACTAGCACCGTAAGCCGCGGCGCGAGCAGCCTGTGAAAATCAGCTACCCTGGCCATTCAATCATACCTCGCATCCAATAGTTAAGCACACGTGCTTTAAAAACGTATATGGCTGTCAGCCATACATCGGCGACTGCTCCTCAGCCTGCTGGTACTTTATCTTGCCGACCTTCATCTGCTCCATCATCTTCTTCATCTTGCCCTCTATCTCCTTGGCCTCTTTCAAGAGAGCATCCGTGTCTATATCGATGCCCGTGACCTCTTCCAACTTCTCGAGCAGCACCGCAGCAGCGCCGGGGTCAGGATAGCCATGCGTCGTCTCTACAAGAAGGCTCATCGCAGGAAAGTTCTCCATGTTGCACTGAGCCAGGAGAATGCCGGACACACCCGTCGTCACCCCCTCAGTAACCAATTTCACGTCATGCTTATCCAAATCCTTGGCGATCTTTTCATCACTCGCAATACCGTAAACATGAGGCTCGTCAGACTCAACGTTCCGGGACGTCATGCCAGCAAGCGATATGATCTGCTTGATCCCGTTCGCCTTAGACCACTCCAAAATGGAAGTGGAGATATCATAAACAATGTTAGCGGGAACCACGAATTCAGAGAAGATAAGGACAAGCTTCTCCTTCTTGCTCACGTAAACCCTCGCCGGGAATACGGGCGCGCCCTTGTGGATGCTCGCCATGGGCGGGAAGTGCTTGGAAAGAATGAAACCGACATGCTCAACCCCCTTCTTCTCAGAAAGGAAGCCGACAGCAATCGTGCCTATCAAGCCGATGCCAGGAAACCCCTCAATAAGCGTGTACCCCTTGAGGTTAACTTCCTTCGTCATCCTTATTTCCACGTCTTTTCCCATAACTCCTCAATAAGTACCTAAGATTTAAAAACCTATGCTAGCCGCGTGAAACAAGAACATGCTCAGCGGAACGAGCACTGCGGCGTACAAAAGCGCGCGCTCAAGAGCCCCCTCCTGAAACGCAACGAAGACTGAAGCGATGACAGCATACTCCACCAAATACAACTGCAGGCCGACAAGCGCATTCTCCAGCAACGCAACCCTCGACGACTCCGAAACAACAGACAGCAAAGACCCGCCGGAATCCATACCCGAAACCACCGGCATCAAAGACCCCAACATCAAAGGAACAACACAACCCCCCGCGAACAACAGCGTGGCCTTCTCCAACGTTGTTATCGCAGCACGCTCACGCCGCACCTCAAACTCCCTGCCAGCATGATCCGCCATGTCACGCAACACCTGGCTCACATCCGCGCCCGTAGAAGACGCGACCACCAGCACATCCACGACCCTCGAAAGCAAGGGACTGAGCCGCAGCGGAGAAAGCGCTTCCTCGACCGACGCGCCAGCACGCAAACGCCGTCCCGCCGCAGCAAACTCCCCACCCAACACGCCATCAAGAGACCCAAGCGCAAACACGACGTCATGCAAAGAAGCAGAACAAAGCGACGAAGCATGGTACAGCACGTCAGGAAGCTCCCCCTCCATCCGCCTAATTCTTCCAGCTTCAAAAAAGCCCTTCATCAAGCCACCACCGGCTTCCTCAACCTAATGAACCCCAGCACAACCACATCCAGGACAGGGAAGACAACAGCAGGCACGAGCAGGGCCTGGTCAGGAGTCAACCCCAAATCCATGAACGAAGTGCCGACAATGACCAGCGCCTGGAACAACGCAGGGAAGACAGCGGAAACACACACAAAAACAAGGGAATACACAGCCAGCTTCCCGGAATACTCCCGCGCCCGCGCCAAATGCAGGGACTGCAATTCATCAGCAAGTTTGCGCAAAGCATCCACGCCAGTGCCGCGCTCATACACGGAAACCAAATGGCTCACAGCACGACGCACGTGAGCAGAATCCACCCTGCACGACAATGAAGACAACGCAGCGCCAACACTCGAGCAATCCATGTCCCTCAGCGCGCGAGAGAACTCCCTCGAAAGCTCGTCATCACCCCTCGCCACGAAACCGACACAGTCATGGAAAGGCACGTTAGCAGACAACAGAGTGGCCAAAACCCTGAGGGCGGTCGGCAAATCCTTCTCCACGCGCTCCGCGCGAACCCTTTTCAGAACCCTCGGCGCCAAAAAGAAGGCAACGCCCGAAAAAGAAGAGACCGCCAGCGCCGCAACCAACGCGAACGCGACATCGAAGAAGAACAACGCGAAACTGAACGCAAGAAAGAACAACGCGACAGCAACAGTCCTGGCATTCGAACACCACTCCCAAACAGAGAAAGACAAACCCGCCTGAACCAAGTCACGCTGAGAACAGGAAACCATTCAAATCCCTCACAAAAGCATTGAACTCAACCGGAGCGCTCTCGAGAAAGGCCTGCCTGCGCCCCAACTCCTTCTCGAGCCCACGCGCATCCAAGCAAAAAGCATCGGCAATCCTCTGCTCCAAACAGCCGCACGCCCTCTTCCGCAAGCACCGCCGACGGTTATCTAAAGAGAACAGCGTCACAGCCTTTCCATCAACCACCTCCGCAACCTCGCTCACGCGCCTGACATCCACACTCCTCCTCACCACAGGATCGTACATCGTCCACCTCCGCTGCACCACGATGACATCCAAAGCATCCAAGTCCGCATCATGAACCCCAAGACGCTTCAAACGCGAAACGCACTCCCGCGCTGACAGCGCGTGCATGGTAGCGACACTGCCCTTGCCCTGACCAGCAAGCATCGTGTTCACAAGCGCTGCAACCTCCTCCTCGGTACGCACCTCACCCACAACAAGCCTGTCAGGCCGCATGCGCAGCGTGTCATTCACGAGCTCGCCCATCCCCACGCCGATCTCCTTGTTCACAACCATACGCACGCACTGCCTGTGCGGCACCACCACCTCAGGAGTCTCCTCCACGATGATAATACGCTCATCCAAAGGGATGAACGCAGCCAAAGCATTCAGCGTGGTGGTCTTGCCGCTGCCCGTAGAGCCAGCGACAAGAACATTGAAGTCGGACTGCATGACAGCCCACAAAAGACCAAGCGGGCGCGCGTCGATAGTCTGATTGACAACGAGCTCGCGCGGCGAGAACGGCGTCTTCCTGAACTTGCGGATCGAAAGCACAGGCTCCCCAACGACCGGCGGTATCGCCGCATGCAACCGCGACCCATCAGGAAGCGATGCGTTCAAGCGAGGCGCGCCCATCGTGAGCCTGCGGCCCATATGACGCGCAACCCTGTTGGCAAGCTCAGTGACGCGACCAACCTCAGAAAAACACACATCCGCCCGCAGCCAGCCGCGCTTCCTGTGAAAGACATCAATGCCCTGCATGCCATTCACGGCAATCTCTTCCAAGTCATCATCCTCAAGCAGGCAATCGAGCACAGAGAAGCCCAGCAACTCTGACCTCAGCACGCCGATGAGCCGGGCGCGCTGCCCCTCATCAACGCACAACAAAGCTTCGGCGCAGTACGCGTCAAAGACATCTTCCATGCCATCCCCCGCATCCTTGAATGCTTCAGCCACGCTGCGGAGGAGAACGGCCTCATCAAAACTTAGGTGGTAACAGCTTGCCTTGTACTCCCCATCACATGCCCGCCAACCGAGGAAAGAGCTGATGAACCGCTCCTCATCATCCGTGTGCTCGAGCCTCAGGCCCGAAGGACACACACCCACGCAGCGGCCGCACAAGTCGCACTTCCTCGCCTTCCCACCCTCCAAGACAATGGCATTCTCCGGGCAGGCAGAAACGCATGCCCCGCAACCATCGCACTTCCTGGGATCGACCGAATAAATGTTGGAACTCACTTCCACGAACGCGTTCCTCGGACACGCAGCCACACAAGCATTGCACTGCGTGCACTTCATGAGTATGGTGGCGTGGCTGCACACCTCCTCGCAAGCTCCGCAGTGGCTGCACTTCTGTATTGCAAGCCGCACAGAAAATCTCTCCCGCACTATTTAGGTGGGAGGGGGAATAAAAAACATTAGCATTCGTCAGCGCCGAACACAACAAAGCACTTGTCCCATTCAGGGCAGATCGTGCACACATCAATCCTATCGCCCGACACAAAGCCCATGCCGTCGCACCACCGCGTGTACGACGAGCATTCCCCGCCCTCATCAAGAGGCTCGCCGTCATAGAAGCAATAAGGCCTCTCACACACGAGGCCGACAGTGACACCAGCAGACGGAAGGCCGGCGCATTGAGCCAGCGCATCGGCACCGAAATCCTGCTCGACAAGAAGCGCTTCCCTAGTGAAATACGTGCCAGTGCCTGCCGCAGAAAACGCCGAGCCGAGGAGCTCGCAAGAGACAGAGTACACATCGCTCGTCGGTATCTGGCCATGCACGGAAGACACGACCGCCCACACGATTGTTAGCATGACTGCTGCGAGAATCGCTCCCTGAAGGAGCTGGAACACAGTGTACTGCTGCCCCCGACTTCCCAGCATGGACCCAAACCTCAAATGGAAATGGCAGTCACCTTCATGGCGCCGAACACGACAACGAAGAAGACCGTCATCGCGATAGGCAGCGCCTGAGCGAGAGCCATCCTGAACGCCAAGTCGTTCTTGCCCTCATTCACGTTCGAAGCGAAGTAGATGAGGACGACGACTATCTCAATCATGTACATGGTGATGATGAACAGCAATTGCGCCTGGGAAGCAGCGCCCGCCAAAGCCTCTGCGCTACCGAGGGTGGGCATCTGGAACGCAGTCATGCCCGGCAGCGTCTGGCCAGCGCCGCCCCCGAGCGTGGACTGGCTCATGCTCTTCAAAGCGTTCATGATGATGCGCTGCAACGCAATCGTGATGCCGAGCACGACAGGAGCGATGAATATGCTCATCGTGGAAAGCATGTTCGTGATGTCCTCCAGCATCGCCTTCAGAGCCTTCTCCACCTTCTGCGAGTCACGCAACTGCAGGGACAACGACACCAACGACCTCGCCGCGGTCTGCACGCCAAGCGACAGGGAGTCAACGACTATGCGCATGGTACCGCTTATGAACGGGCTGGGGATGTAGCGCAACGATCCGTACGCCTTGTCGAAAAGCGCAGTCTGCAGCGTCATGCCCATCATCACGATGTTCTGCAGCGTGGGAATGAATATCTTCTTCGTTGCCAGCGACTCGGGCATGAATTCAGCCGCATGCTTGAGCGCCTCCTCCATAGGCCTCCCCTCACCCAACCGGGAGGCGAGGACGTACAGCGTGTCCTGGAACTGGTTCTCCATGTCCACGAGCTCGAGCTGCGTCCTGCGCCGATCCTTGTGATAAGCCCACAAGTAAAAAGCGACAGCGTACACGATGCCCAAAAAGAAGCTCGCGTACACGAGGATTGGGATGCAGAGTACCTCA
This sequence comes from Candidatus Iainarchaeum sp., assembly GCA_016939415.1. Lineage (GTDB taxonomy): Archaea > B1Sed10-29 > B1Sed10-29 > WALL01 > WALL01 > JAFGGZ01. The sequence continues at coordinate 12,800 of JAFGGZ010000041.1, forward strand.
GCGCCGCCCGCATCCAGCACATCGACGGGCGTGGCGTCTGCAGCAAGGCTAACGCCAGCAGGCGGAGTGACCAAGTGCACAATACAATAAGTCTTAAACGCGGGGTCGAAGCCCTGCGGACGTGGATCCAAAACAGACGAAGCGAGGGTGATGCCAACGACGGTGGCCACGAAGATAATGCCGCACACAACGAGCACGGGCAGCTGGTAATTCTGCAAGCTGAACCACCCCGGCTTCGGCAGACCCGGCAAGTCCAGAGGCACTTCGGGTACAGCGCGCGTTGGAGGACGCTTCTCCAGAATGCCGTTCGCCATGACCAAAGTCACCGCAGGGATGATGATGTTGTACACAAGCATGAGCACCCACGGTGAGGCGAGGAACCCGATGCTCTCGCCGCCCATCATGGCGCCGACGGGAATGATTATTATGAGGAGGAGTGGGAGCAGCACGCCGAAGTAATACAGGTAAATGCTGGGGGAGTGCATCTGCCTAGAGTAGAAATCCATCTTCTCCTGTATGCCTTCCAGCACGTCCTGCACAGCCTTGTCCAGCAGCGCGTTGCGCTTGGTCTCGTCGCCTTCCATGACGCTACTCCTCACGAGCATGAGCGCGTGCTTGAACTCCTCGGAGTACTTGCCCCACTTCCAAGCCAGGTTGTCCAAAGCCTCTTCGACAGTCTTGTACTTGCCGATGTGAATGTCGTACTGCATGGCCTTGAAGTCCTCGCTGATGTGGCCGTGGCCGTGCGACGCCGAGAAAGTGATGGCGCGCTCGAGGTTCGGCGTGACCTTCATCGCCATGACCAGGTAGTTCACGATCTCTGGTATGAACGCCAGCGCGCGGATCTTCTCCTTCTCAACCTCTTTCAGGGGCACGGATTGGATGAAGTAGATGAAATACAACGCAAGGGCGAACGGGCCCAAGTAAAACAGCAAGTCGAGACCCATGGCCAGAGGATGACCCAGGATTATGCCGCCGCGACCGACGAGCGCGAAGTCAGAAGAAGGAATGGCCGGGACGAGCAGCCAGAATATGTAGTTGAGCACTGCGTACAGCGCTGCGAGACCACCGCCCACGTACATGGCGAACAGCGGCGCGGAGTTCAATTCCTCTGGCTTGAGCTTCCAGCCGAGGAATGACAGGGCGCGCTGGTAGTCATCCGTGATCTCTTTCTTGGCTTGCGCGCCGAAGTACTTGCTGCTGAGCTTGCAGAAGTCAACATACCAGTGCTCCTTCGGCTTCTCCTCCTTCTTCTGGAAAGTGCCTGAGCGGGCTCCGAACAGGAGCTCGTAAACCTTTGACCGGTCCTCACTTCCCTTCTTCTTTTGGCTTGACCTTGGCAAGAGCCGCCCTCCTCGAAACGAGTTCTTTCACAAAACCTTCTCGCACCCAGTCCTTCCACGCCTCGAAGACCTTCGGGTGGTCCACAGCCCCGACCTCTTCGCGGGACTGCTCCTGCATCAGCAGATACTTGTCGTTGCAGCGCACAGTATACTTCGCCTCAAGCAAGTCGGGGATGTCGTACTGCCGCTTCATATCCACCAGGAACTGCTTTGTCTCGCCGCGGTACGTGATGTCGGTCCAAATGTCGTCGATGCCCATGCCCCTCCGCTTCGTGAGCTTCTTGAAGAACGTGGACTCGTTCATGATGTTGTCTTTGATCAGGACCTGCGTGTCCTTCGTGGCATCGTACTCCATGAGGTTCAGCAGCCCGCCCTCGCGGCCCGGATCCTCGTACCACTCCTTGCCGACCTCAGTGACCTCCACGACGCGGCGGTGCTTCTTCAGCCCGCCCTTGAACCGTATAGGAGCTTGAACAATGCACACGTCAGTCGCCTTGAACGACGTGTTCGGCACGCCCAAGTCGTTCACAACGCGATCCCATACGGAGTACGCGGACTCTCCGTGAACCGTGCCCATGACAACGTTGCCGACAGCGCCCACGCGCATGGCCTCGTACAAGACCAGTGCTTCCTTGGAACGCACTTCACCGCAGATGAGCACCGAGTCACCGAGGCGGAGTGCAGTGCGCAACGCATCCTCCGGCGAGACCTCGGACGTGATGGCCCCAACGCTGATAGCGGACCGCGTCTTCAGGCGGCAGATGTTATAACCCACACCACGCATGTACTCGACAGGCAGTTCGAGCGTGTCCTCGATCGTGATGATCCTGAGCGAGGGCAGGATCTCAAGCATGAGCGCCATCATCATGGATGTGTTGTGGGCAATCACGCCGTTGGCAACAAAGGAGTGCGTGCCGTCCACTGTAAGGTCGTACACATATTTTTCTTTTGGCTTGACGCGCTCCACGTCAGTGACCCTATCCCAAAAAATGTCGGAGTAAGCGAACTCATTCAGTAGCCGCACTGCTTCAGAGCCAGGATTCGCCTCGGCGAAAGAATCAGCGAGGCGCTGCAGCTTCTTTCGGCCGATGTTGTGCTGGTCAGAAGGCATCTTGATGTTTGAGCCAGCATCTGCTTTGGAACGCTTGAGCAGGCTCCAAATATCGGGCACAACATCCACGTTGGAATTGAATGTCCTGTCACGCAAGGCCTGATCCAGGCTCGCCTTCTTTTTTTGGTGAGTGAACCCAATTGAGTCGCGGAATAATGCACAGGCCTCGCTATGTACAAAGAGGCGGTAGTAATCAACGCCATTCACGCGCTTCACAGCCAGTGAGGAGAGTATCCCGAACCTCAGCAGAAGGTACTGCATTTGCTCTGCGACACTCTTGCTTGCTGTTGAAAGCTCAATTTCGCACTTCTTCACGTGGACGCCGGAGTCGCAGTCAAAGTAGCCGCTTATGAAGGATGCAACAATGTTGTCTGGGGCTGCGAGCACTTCCTTTGGAATGGATTGGATGCGTGCCTTCCTACCCAAAGGAATGTCAAACCTATTAGATAAGATCCTGGACGCGCCTCTGGAAGCCAGTTGCGCGAACGTGACCCTTTCCTTGGGACGGACTATGTGAGGTCTCACGCCAAACACGCGGTAGCCCACGTCACAGAAGTCATTGAGTAGGGCGCTGTCTGTGTTCGTGAACGTGACTTCTAACTCGTCCACGTGGCCATCGCCCAGCAGCAGGCCAAGGAACCGCGCATAATCCTCGTTAAGCGGGGCGAAGGCAGCTGAATGGTTGATTATGTGGCAGGAGTTGCTGAACATTACTCTATCCACGCTGCTAAGGTAGCGGGTGACGTCTTTGCCCAGGTGATCGCTTATACGTTTCAGTTCATCGAGTGACACTGCTTGTCTCACTCCGTTCTTTATGTTGAGGAGTCTCTTGTACGTGATGCCCATTTGCATTGCTGCTTGTTTCATGTTCGTTTCCTGCATAAGCTGGGTCAGGTCAGTCCTCACCTGCTGCATGCATCCAGTCAACCTGAAGCCCCTGCCAGCAGAGCACCCTGTTTCGTACGCAGATAAATCGAATACGTCTGGGTCTTCACAGGCATTGGCTATCACTGGCAGGATTCTGGGCGTCGCCACGAACTCATTTAAGGACAGTTGGTCAGCGCGCCTGTGAACAATTGCGCTGTCATTGACGGTAAAGAACGGGTGCTCCGGCGTGGTGGTGATTTGTTTGCCTGACGCGAACGTGATTCTCAGGAGTTCTTCTGGAGCGCTGCGGCGCCACACCTTTGCGACCGGCGCACGCCTCATCTCCTGATCCGGAGACATTGTGATGATCTCCACGCCACTACAATCAGAGACAATGCCGTCCTCACCTTCAATGGACTGGGGATTAGAGAGGTTTTCTTCGACGAGTTCCTTAATTGGCTTGAGGCGTCCGTCAGCAAGCTGAATGAGCGTGTCCCCTTCCAGGCACTTGCCGCTGCCTCTTGAACCGACGATTAGCGAAGACGCCTGCGCGTCAACGAGGAACGACTCCAGGCCGGCCACTTCCTTCGTCACCATCTTCACGTCGATGAACTGGGGCAGCGTCCACGGAGTGCCCTTGTGAATGCGGAGAGCGAACGCCATGCCGTCAGGGGAGAGCGGTGGCCCGATCGTGGCAGTACGCGTGTGGTACTCCTGCAAATCGAAGTCGAGAACGCTGTGAGCCTCATCGAAAGGCCGGCCGGACATGGACCTGAACCGCGACACCACGCTGTTCGCCTCATCCTCAGAAAAGAATATGTTGGTCTGGCAAGGCCCATACTCCGAGTGCACGACATAAACCGGCTTCAAGCCCAGCGGCGCGTCGATGTAAATGTCCGTGAGCCGCTCGTCGCTCAGCACCAGACCCATCATACCAAAGCCAATAGTGTACCTGGCGACTATCTCGGCGAGGTCCTTGACCTCAGTCGGCGTGATGGGGATGTTGTTCTCGCGCGCCAGGTCAGAGATCGTCGTCTCGTACACGCGCATGAAGTAGTCCTTGCTCGTCGCGAGCTCGGTGAACTCCAATCCCTCAGGATGGTAAGTGCTCACAATCTCTTTGGTCTTGCTCATGAGGAAGAACTGTTCGGGAGTGAGCGCGTACTCAGGCGGGTTAATGTAGTACAAGTACTCGATCTTTTCCGGGTGCTTGTAAATCGTCACAGTCGCGCCCTTCACGTTGTACTGGTCCAAGAGCTCTATCTGTTCAGGCACTTTGAACAAAAGCCTCGACCCGATGAACGAGGGCTTGAGCTGCGCCTCGAAAAGCGTGTGGTAGAACCCGCGGCCCGGCGGCAGTTTCTTGAGCTTGCGGATGTACGACTTCATGCGCTGGATGAGCTCCGTGGATTCAAGGCTCGCGCGCAAGAACTCGAGCGTGAGCACATACGTCTGCGTGCACTTCTGCACCTCCGGCGGGAGTCCTGGCAAGCGCTCCTTCTCCGCCTTTATGGCTTCCAAGCACTTCAAGTAAGCGCGGATGGGATCCGTAAACAGCAGGTCGGACGCGACATTCACGACAAGGTCGTGGCGCTGGGACAGGTAATCCGAGCACGCCTCGCCGCCGAGCGCGGTCGGACTCCAAACGCCGCGCGTGCGGAACGATTGAAGGAGGTTGGCGATCTCCTTGAGCATCTTCGTCTGGCCCTCGTCGTACACGCGCTCGTACACCTCAGCCAAGACAAGGATGTCGGCATCAGTCTTGCCCAAGTACTGAATGACCTCAGCCATCGCCTGGGGGTAGTCAGCGATACTGGGACCGTACGAAGACTCACGGTAATCAATAAGGAGATACTTCTTCGTGCCCTCAGTCTTGAGTTTGTACGGGTTGGGCATGAAGCACACAACGACGTTGATTTATATATTACTTGCGGCTTTGGATGTTGCGGGGCAGGCATATAAACAAGTATCCCCAAAATAGCACACGGTGAAATCCATGAAACGCTTCACGCTCCTCCTCTTGCTATCCGCCGCCTTTGCGGGCCTCGAAATGTATCCGGTCTATGATATGGACACGAATCAGTTCGGCGCGTACTTCAAGCACACGGACAGGGCGCTGACAGCGAATGAGCTTTACATCGATGCGACCCCCACCTACAACCCAGGCTACCGCTACAACGCGGCTGCGAGCTGCGCGAGAGGCGTCACGTGCTGGACAGGGCTCGCCAGCTCAAAGTTTTACGCCGGCACGCACACAGTAAAAATCGGCGTGTGGGGCAATCAGTACTACACGACTGCAACCAAAACCGTTTACTTGACACACACGAACAACACAGGGGATTACACAAACGAAAAGGTGCATGACATCAATGCATTCATAACAGGCGATGGACTGATCATTGTCGATTACAGCGTCAAGTCCTGCCGCAGCCAGACAGACCTCAAACTATATGTTTCAGAGGACGGAGTGCTGTGGGCGCTCGTCGACTCAACACCCGTAACCACAACCCAAAGTGACAGGGGAGTGAACAAAGCCGGTTCCTTCGGCGTGCAAGTCGACCTGAGCGCGTTCGGCAATGGCGCGAGATACTTCAAGACCGCGGTTACGGGATACTGCTTCCTGGACTCATCAAAGATATCGATCGGGGACATGGTCCAAATCGCAGGAACACAGATAGGCCAAAATGAACTTTTGTACGGCGCAGAAAAAGTCCAGAACGCCCACCTCATCGGCGTGGACTCAACGACCATCTCGATCACCACCAGCAGGAACGCGGAATGCAGGGCATCAACAAGCAACATCGGCTTCAACCAAATGTCCGACAACAATTACATACAAACCACAAACACCGGCGGAACAACCACCACCATGATCCTGATACCCCCAAGCAACGGGGAAAACACGTTCTACATCCGCTGCCGAGACACGTACGGTATAGAAACAACACAACCCACAACAATCAACGTAAACCGCGTTGACGTAACAGGCCCGCCCCAGCTCACGATACTCACGCCCGCGACAAGCGGGATGGAGTTCGTGAAGGGATCGTCCGTCAATGTTTCGTACCAAAGCACCTCCAAAGACATTTCCCACTACGAGTACTGGGTGGACGGCAACCAGCCCACGCAAACATCAGCCAAAAGCATGCTCCTGAGCACTACAAACATCCCGGAAGGCACGACAAAAACAGTGTACGTAAAGGCCGTGGACACAAGCGGCAAAAGCACCACCAAAACAGTCGCAATAAAGGTGGCCGCACCCCAATCCACCACAGGAATAAGATCCGGCACAACGCCCACAAAGCAAACAATAACCCCAACCACATCCAAAGGAACAACCACGACATCCAAGTACGCAATAACGCGCTTCAGGTTCAAGCCAGACGAAGAAGAACTCGACATCACGCCGCACATCGTCATTCTCGCAATCACTGTGCTGACCCTGATCGTGTTCTACAGGGAATCCAAGAAGTGAACCAATGCTGGACTGGAAAGCCGGTGCCGAGTTCTTAGCGGGCATACTCGTGCTCGGCACGATCGTGTTCGCCGCAGAACAAGTCGTGATGAGCGGGCTGCAAACATTCACCGCCGCACTCAGCGCACTCACTTTATCAATCACAGGCATGACAGCATTCTCCGCAGGACACATGGTGAGCGCCGAAGGCCTCACAGTGCAAATCATCCCCCTATGCGTCGGGGACATAGAACTCGCAGTGCTCGTCGCAGCAATCGCGTCCACAGCAGACAGGAGGTTCAGGGAAAGAGCCTACGGCATCATCGGAGGCACAATCTTCGTCTTCGCTGCGAACGCCCTCCGCGTCGCCCTCACCATGCTCACAGGCATCTGGTACGGCCTCGCAGTCATGGACCTCGTTCACTCAGTGCTGTTCCGCATCACGCTCGTCCTCGTCATCGTGGGGTACTACGCAGCATGGTACCTGCGCCTGTCTGGTAAACCAATAAAAACCCGCGTGCATTAATTGCCTTGATGCGCAAGGGCTTCGCAGTATTCTCGCCGCTCGTCGGAACAATCGTCGTCATACTGGCCATGCTCATCGTCGCAAGCATACTACAAAGCGAAAAAGTCAACATAGCCGGCACCCTCCACTCATACAGGTCAGCGCAGATGGCAGACATAGCAACAGAAGTGCAGGGACGCGTCGTAGAAGACATCAGGGAAACCATAATCACCGAGATAGAGCAGCCGCAAGTCATGGCAATCAAAGTCATAGACTGCCCGAGCGACGCCCTCCTAGACGAAGGCATCCTCGACTACTCAGACGACGAAATCGCACAAAACGACCCCGCGCACGTATGCTGGGCAAAGACAGTGCACGAAGTCAACGCCACCGCCTACAACCGGCTGGTCGGCGTCGCCCTCCTCCGCAGCAGCATCGAAAACACGATCCGCCGCATCATATCCAAGTACGAACTCACGAAAATCAACTACCTCGACCCGCCGCTCGAACGCATCACAGGCGACATAGAACTCGTGGAATGCAGCACCTTCGACGAATGCGACGACGGCCGCATCCGCGTGAACCTCGACTTCTCAGCGCTCAGCGACACGCCCATAGCAGAAGTGACGTCGGCGACAAAGACCCTGCGCGTGTTCCTCCCCGCAGTGAAAAAAGAATACACCACAAACGAGCCATACGGGTTATACGCCACAATGACCGCAGACCTGTTCCAGGACTTCCAGCTCCTGAACGAGTCATGGCACTACGCAGGCAGCGAAAAAGACCACGACCCCAGGTATCTGAAAACAGACGGCAGCGAGTGGTACCACTACAACTACGCCGTGCAAAACAGGACCACTGGCACGGAATCGCCGAACGAGTACGCAACAGAATGGAACCCCGGGTTCCTCGCGCGCACGCGCAGCCTGGACTTCGGTAAAGGAGAAACGCTCAGGGACTACATCCTGGACACCCTCAAAGGACAGGTCGGGCCGTACCTCATCGCCGGCGACGAAGACAAGCCGTACACCTCACCGGCACAAGTCATGAGGCTCGACAACGCAGAAGAAGAACTGGAAGACCTGGCGCTGTTCGACAGCGGCGTGTTCACGAGCCCCGAAGACACCGCGTTCACAGCATATGCCGCAGA
>JAFGGZ010000042.1 GCA_016939415.1 Candidatus Iainarchaeum sp.
AAAAAGGTGATTGAATGCAAGAAGGGATTTGCCCGGAGTGCGGGTCAAAGAACATAAAACACGATTATGCTCACGCTGAACTCGAGTGCAAGGACTGCGGGACGATCATAGACGAGAGCATCGTTGACGCAGGACCGGAGTGGCGCGCATTTGACTCCGATCAGAAGGCGAAGAGGCAGCGCACTGGCGCGCCGATCAAGTACACCAAGCCGAACAAGGGGCTGGTAACGGAAATAGACCGGTACAACCGCGACATACGCGGCTCGAAGATATCACCGCAGAGCCAAGCCCAGATGTACAGGCTGAGGAAGTGGCACAAGCGCTCGTCAATCTCATCGAGCATGGAGAGGAATCTCACCATCGCACTCAGTGAACTGGATCGCATCGCATCAACGCTGGGACTGCCAGCGAACGTGCGCGAGGCGTCGGCGCTGCTGTACAGGAAAGCTGTGGAGAAGGGACTCATCCGCGGCAGGCTCATCGAAAGCGTGGTGGCCGCAGTGCTCTACACGCTGTGCAGGCAGTACGGCATTCCCCGGACACTGGACGAAATAAGCGAAGTGAGCGGCATACCCAAGAAGGAGATCGGCCGCACGTACCGATTCGTGAAGAAAGAGCTGTTCGTCAAAGTGCCGCTGACAAACCCGATCCACTACGTGCCTCGCTTTGCTTCAGAGCTGGAGCTCAGCGGCGAGGTGCAGGAGCGGGCAAAGGACATTCTCGAAGAAGCGATCAGCAAGGGACTCATCTCTGGCCGCGGGCCGACTGGCGTCGCTGCCGCTGCAGTGTACATTGCTGGCGTGATCATGGGCGAGCGCCGAACGCAGAAAGAAGTCGCGGACGTTGCGGGAGTGACAGAAGTGACCATCAGGAACCGCTACAGGGAGCTGAAAAGAGAGCTCGGCATCAAGATAGCAGCGTAACAAAGCTTTTTGGTCAAGCCCGCTGTCGGCGGCGCAAACAGAGTGTTTTTATACTCTTTTCTCTTTATTTTTAGCGGTGAGCATATGAATAAGCTCGTTCCGCTGATCCTACTGATCTCTTTTGCCGCAGCCACCCTCACCATAACCGCTCCAACAGACGGAGCGATCCTCCCACACGGGGACATAGCTGTTGAAACCAGCTATGACGGCGACGGGGAAGTGACTGCGAAGCTCGTGCAGAACAGCCTAACAGTCGGCGAGGCATCGCTCGGGACATCGCGGCCTTACGCAGGCACGCTGGTCGCAACCGACGCGGGAGAGTACTCAATCCGCGTTGAAGCAGGCGCAGAATCAGACGAAGTGCGCATAAGCGTCAACACGTCCGAGATGTTCATCACGATATTGAGGCCATTGCCATACCAATATGACGCAGGGAACATAGACGTGTCCGTGGACGTGTTCACGTCAACTAGCTTCGTGCACAGCGCGACAGTAGAAGGGGTCCTGGAAGACGGCAGCATAGTCACGCTCGCAGAAGGGCCGAACCACTACACAGGCAGCATCACAGTAGGGCCGGGCGTGCACACGCTTGACATAACAGCAGTCAAGGACAGCGTGACAGCGACAGGCAGCGTCGAGTTCACAGTGCCCGGAATCACGGAAGAAGGCGGCGTCATAACGGCAGTGCCCGAAGCCAGGTACCTGGAGGTGCGCAGAGTATCCCCTGACCGCGGCCAATACGCCCTCGGAGAAGACATCACGATAAGCGTTTACTTGATTGATCTCGCGGGAACGAAGCTGAGCGACGCAGACTTCAACATCATCGCCAAAGTGAAGACTCCATCAACGGAAAAACAACTGAAGCTTATGCTGGTGGAAGACATCCTGAATCCACGCTACGAAAGCCACCTGGTACTGTCGGAAAGCGGCTGGTACGAGACGATTGTCACAGCATCCAAAGAAGGCTATGCCGAAACAACCCTCGCCTTCCCTCCGATGAAGTCAGGGACAGAACCGCCATCACTGCCGCAGGAAAGCGCGTGCAGCGAAGGCCTTTGCATGCAAGTCATATCCCCTGAAGAAGGTGTCACATATCCCTCCGGCAAATCAGTCGAACTCCGCATACAGCTATTAGAAGAAACAGGGAATCACGCGCCCGTGACAGACGCATCCGTCACTGCGGATGTGGCAGGAGCTTCCATCCCACTGAACTACGAGTGGAACGGATTCTACACGAACACAACTGGAATAGGAGAAGGCGAGCACCTAGTGATGTTCACCGCATCCAGCCAAGGAAGAATAATCACAGGAAACGCCACGATCCTCATCTCGCCGCACACGCTCCGGATAAACCCCGTGTCCCCGGCAGTCGGCGGCAATGTCACCACCAAATCCGCTATGATCAAGGCGGAAGTCCTGGACGAGGAGGGGGACATTGCAGTGGACGCGAATGTACGCGCACTGATTACAACGCCGAACACGGGCGTGCACATAGTGCACCTGACGAGGAATGTGAGCAGCGGTTACTACCAAACAGAGTACACATTCACTGACAAAGGCAACTACCAGCTGAAGACCCTCGCCAGCAAGCGCGGCTACGTGACAGCAGAAACAGAGTACGGCTTTTACGTGGACATACCGCAGAACGAGTTCCAGGTCACTGAGCAGGACATCACGCTCATCGCCATCGTGATAGGCGCCATAATCATTGTCGCCACGATCTGGAAAGCATTCCTGTAACGGAAAATTATTTATACCCGCACAGTCACAAAAAGGTGCGGGGAGAGAGTTATGAAAGCGGGAGAGGTAATGCTGTTCATACTCGTAGCTGCCAGCGCAAGCCACGCAGCCACGGCGGAGATACATGACTGGGAGGGATACGAGTTCCGGTTCACGGGCGACATAGGGCCGTACTGGCGGTGGGCAGCGCCCGGCGGGACAATCGTCCGAAGCGTGTGCGTGACAACGTGGGACTCATCCGGGGACCTGGGCTTCAACATCTGCGAGAACAACGAGGACGTGGACGCGTGCTCCCCAGTCGCGTGGGGCGAAGGCGGCCGGGGCGACTCCACAGTCTGCTCCACGAGGCCCGCACTGAAGCGCGACAGCGGGTTAATGAAAGGCAGGCTACACGCAGGATGCGTGGGCTGGTGCACGCTGAACTACTATGCCACAATAGACTATTACACGGACACAATACCACCGAACACGACAGACACCGCGCCGAACACGACCATGCAACTGGGAGGCAACGCCACAATCCTTGAGTGGGACGACCAGTGCGCTCCGGAAAGGATAACAACGTACTACTGCGTGGACCATGACGGGTCATGCAACCCCTCCACGCACATAGATAACGGCGAGAACGTGACTTTCTGGGAAAGCGGCGCCCTGGTGCTATCGTACACCTCCACAGACGAGGCTGGCAACATGCAGGTTGCGAGAAAGAACGTGACAATCAACTTCATCCCTGAAATCAACGCGAGCATACCAAGACCTGTATTCACAGGGAAAGCCACGTGCGAGTTCAACGCATCTGACGCAGACGAACACAACGTAAGCGTAACCATCAACTGGTTCATGAACAACAACGCGACAAACGAGACAAGCAGTGAGTTCACGAACCACTCAAAACACGACAACATCACGTGCGAAGTCACTGCATATGACGGATACAACTCAGTGACAAGGAACGCGTCCGCAACCGTGATGAACTCACCGCCGAGTGTCCACGCGAGCATTACTGGCGACGACGAGCTCGCCTGCGAGTTCAGCGCCACAGATGCAGACGAAGAGAACGTGACGACGAACGTCTCATGGACGAAGAACAACGAGGGATTCTACCGCAACCAGACAATCCCCGCATCAGACACGAACCCCGGGGATAACTTCTCATGCACAGTGACTGCGTGGGACGGAGAGGAGGCCAGCAAAGCCTCTGCGAACACAACCATCCACGCAGTATGCGGAAACAACGTCCTGGAGCCTGGAGAGGAGTGTGACGGCGGCAGCGACTGCCAGGCGTGCAGGATAACTCCTCCTCCAAGCCCTCCCGCAGGCAATCCCTCAGGTGGGGGTGGTAGCGGGGGGTCTGGCGGAGTAACGGGCAAGCCTCTTGAATTCGAGGCGCTGTGGTTCGACTTCCCTGAGCACGGCGTGAGCATTGAGCGAAGCTTCGGGTACATCATAAGCAATGCGGCAGGGACGGTGTTCACAAGAACTGTGGACATCATCCGCTTCTCGCAGGAGAAATCAGTCGTCGCCATCAACGTCCCGTTGCCCGCGGGCTTTGAGGCATGCGACGTGAACACCACGGGAGGCAAGGCAGTTATGGACGGCGGCGAAATAGCTATGGAGTTCACGGACACATCAGACCAGAAAGAGGAAGTGCAGTGCCTGGTGCGCAAGGAAAGATCGTTCTACGAAATGGAGCGTCTGATGAGAGCACTCCCAGCACCCAGCGTAAGCTCCGAAGACTACAGGATTGAGGCAGCAGAGGCAGAGACCGTGGCAGTCGAAAAGGAATGGCCTGCGAAGAACGAAACGCCGAAGAAGCCTGTGGAGCCATTGCCAGAGCCCCCCACAATCAAGGCCACTGCAAGAGTGGTTCAGGAGGGGTTCCCCATATGGAAGGCGGCGCTGCTGCTGATGGCCTTACTGGCTCTCGCGTTCATCATCGGAAGATCAGTGAACGCAGTTCGTCAAAAGAAGCGTCTGAACGCAGCGCGTGCGGGTTCAGGTGCGTGCGCGACGCACGGAAGCCCGCTCCTTCCAATGCCTCGATAGCTTTATCGAACCGGGGGATTGCCTTGCCGAGCTTCTTTGCCGTTACATGCAGGTCGTACGAAGGGAGTGAAGCGTCGAACTCGGAGCGTATCGCACTGAGCAGGGAGGGCGATCCTCCTTCTTGGAGCTGGGACAGGAAATCCTTGTCATACAAACCCCTTGTCCACATCAAGCCGAGCCACTCCATGTCCCTGCCGCAGCACTTGCCGTCAATGCAATATAACCTATTGCCGCACGAGTAGCAGTAATTCAAGAAGCCGAGATTGTTCATTGCCTTGTCCGCAGCGGCCTTGCCACGCTCCGAGCGGAGGAACACGCGGAAATAGTGCCTAGTCGCGTGGCACAGGATCGGTTTCAGGCCATAATCATACTTGGCAGCAGTACGCACGCAGAACCCCACAAGCACCCGGAGACCCAACTCGTTCTGGAAAGAAGTCCTCCTGACGCGAGCGCCGTACCTGCGCATGGCCGCTGAGGGAAAGGAACCGCACAACGCTCCCGTGTCCGTCGCAGTGACGGCGAGCACGCCATTCTTCGGGAGGAGAGCTCTGCAGGCAGAGTCGATGAAGGGTGCTGGGGAACCGAAGGGGTCGACGTCGATGAACTCGAAGCTGCGCTTGTTCTCGGAGAGCAACACGTTCGCATCCTTAGAGGATACGTCTACATTGCTTAAGCTATTGAACCGAACATTTTCATTGATGAAGTGGACTGCGTTGGGGTTCAAGTCATTCAGCAGAACGCTTTGCGCGCCGGTCTCACTCGCAATCCGCACGCCTTTGGCGCCCGTGCCAGCGAGACAGTCGCACACGCGCTTCGGGCTCTCGAGGGCCTTGACCACTGCGACGGTGACGTCCCTGTTCAGCGCCATGTGCGGGTTGTAGAATGCGGGGCCGTCTTCTGGCCTGCTCACGTCTGGCACAAGCAGGCGGGTCGCGCCTTCAGTGACTTCCCGTGCGGGGAAACGCATCCGGATCAATTCTCCGCAGAGTCTTCTCCTGCGCTGAGGAGAAGTATCTTGGCACCGATTGCCTGGCCTGGCAAGCCAACGCGGAACGAGGCGAGGACATGGCCTTCCTTGCCGTGAAGGGCAGTGATCTTGCCTACGAGCACTTTGTTCCTGCAGGAGTACTGCACGCGCTTGCCCACAAGCTCCCCGCCGGGGTTTGCGGAGGCTGGGAATGACACCACTACCTGCCGCGGGTTTGACGTGTTCCTGCCGCGCTTTAAACTGACAATGGTTCCATGCATTTCAGATACCCCCCAACCATCTATGAGCGCTGGTATATAAAAAGTTGGGGATTGGAAAGGATTAAAAGGCAGCTAGCAGTAAGCGTGTTTATGCTTGTTCTGGGCATTGACGAAGCCGGTCGTGGGCCGGTCTTGGGCCCGATGGTAATCGCAGGCGTTATTGACACGGATAGGTCTGAAGTCAAGTTCTCGGAGATGGGATGCAGGGATTCCAAGGAACTGACTCCAGCAAGGAGAGAGGACTTGCACGACAAGATAATGCGGTCAGCCAAGGAAGTTAGGATGATCGCGATAACCGCGGGCGAGATTGACGCGCTGCGAAAGATCATGTCCTTGAACGAAGTTGAGGCCAAGAAAATCGGCGAACTGGCAGCGATGTTCCAAAACAGTCCAGACAAGATCATTGTCGACTGCCCGGACACGATGACGGATATGTTCGTGCGCAGGCTGCGAAAGTACGTCGGCACAGACGTGGAGATAGTCGCCGAGCACAAGGCCGACGTGAACTACCCCATCGTTTCTGCTGCGAGCATCATCGCGAAGGTGGAGCGCGACCGCATCATAAAACGCATCGAAAAGAAGTACGGCAGCATCGGGTCAGGCTATCCTGCTGACCCCATCACGAAGAAGTTTCTTGATGAGTACTTCAAGGAGCACGGCAAGCTCCCTCCGGAAGCGAGGAAGTCGTGGGAGACATCGAAACGCTTATTAGAGAAGAAGTCGCAAAGCACGTTGGGTGATTACTGATGGATTCAGCCATTTGGGCGTACTTGGGCATGACAGCGATTTACTTATTGCTCGAGTCACTGGCTTACCAGCCGAGCATAGAGAAAGGCGTAGTGCACAGGAAGTGGGCCACGCACTTGTTGGACGCTTTCTTCGTGATACTGCTCGCCTACCCTCTGGCACAGTACTACTTTTCCCCGCAGGCGCTGGACGAGTACGCAACCACGCTCGGTATCGTGCTATTCGGAGTCGGGACAGTGATGCGCGTGGGGGCGATGAAAGCGCTGGGAAAGTACTACTCCGGCCACCTGGAGATCAAGCGTGACCACAAGCTGGTCAAGGGGGGGTTGTACGAGTTCGTGAGGCATCCGGCGTACTTCGGTGACTTGTGCATCGCATTCGCGACCCCACTATACTTCAACGTGTGGCACGCGCTGGCTTTCTCGCTCGTGTTCACTGCCTTACTCCTGCACCGCATCCACGAAGAGGAGTTGGTGCTATCCAAGCGGTTCCCGGAGTACGCGGATTACGAGAAGGAGGCGAAGTGCCTCATCCCGTTTGTGTGGTGACCCAGCCCAAGTAGTCTTTCGAGCAGTGAATTATAGGGAGGGCGATGAATTCCGGAACGTCGTAGGAGTGCAGGCGCTTGACTTCCTTCTCGAGCTCCTGCAAGCGCTCCGCTCTCGTCTTCATGAAAAGAACGTACTCCGCGGTTTCATTGATCTCGTCTTTCCAAGAAAAGATCGAATCGCATTTGGTTATGTTAACGCATGCAGCAAGCTTCTTCTCAACTGCGTACTTCGCGATCATCCGCGCCTCCTTCAGCGTTGAGCACGTGACAAGCACCACAACGAAGTCCACTCAATCACCCATGCGCATCTCACGACGCAACTGCGTCAAAGCATTCTCTGTGAACGCAACCTTGTCACGCGCAAGCTCCTTGCTTCTGTCCAAAAAAAGGTTAGTAGTGTAGGACTGTGACTCTTCCCAGACCTCAGCAACACCCCCCAGAGAAGTCTTTTCGAACCAGTCCTCAGCAGTCATACCCGACAGCCTAGCAACACCCGTGGCGCCCATGAAATCCAGTAAGTCAGCATCATGAATCATCTTCGCTTCCAATGATTTTGGATTCCCCTCTGGAATGTGGTTCAGAATGCAATCCATGACAGCATAAACCTTATCTGCTGGAAAAGAGATTGTTTTAAGGAACGCCTCAGCAGCGCTGGCAGAATCTTTCTCGTGTTCCTCACCTGCCAACTCGATATCATGAAGGAGAGCAGCAGCATGCAGCACGTCATCATCATAGCCATCAGCAAGCTTCTTGGCCAATGCATACACGCGCTTGAAGTGATCAAACCCGGCTGGCAGGCATTTGCCTGTCTTGGATTCTGAGTATTCCTCGATCTCTTCCCTGAAACCCATTCGAATCACCCGAACATCGCGAAGGGATTGAACGAGCTGTCCTTCTGAGGCTCGTGCATGGCCGAGCGCTCGTGCTGCAACTCCTCAGGCTTGTAGAAGTAGCGGATGATTTCCTTCGCCGCTGCAGAAGCATACCCCCCCACATCCTGGTCTGCGGGCACGATGACGCGGAATATGTTGCGCTTCAAATCGTACTGCGCATTCAAGACAGTGAACTGGAATGCCTGCGACAGCTTCTCCCCGTCCTCCAAAGCATATCCGATGACGACTGCATCGCACTGAGCATCCTCAATGAGCTTCCTCGCCCCGAGAGCAGCGTCGTCAATCGTTGGCACGAGCTGACGCTTTATCTCGAGGGCAGTCACCTCCTTCTCGAACTCCTTTTCCAGGACGTCGTTCACTTCCTCGGCGCCCAGCACCTCAACGATTCCCACTCTCATGCATATCCCCTCAGACCTTAACCGCGTCCTCCAATAAAAGCCTTTACTTCGGCAGCTTGCCCCGCAACAAAGGCGCGAGCAAGACAGGCGTCAGGAATATGCTCACAAGGATAAGCAACAAGAACGAAGAGAACAGCGACGAGGATACAACACCCGCCTTCGCACCCAGCATTAGTATGACGAGCGCCACTTCACCACGCGGGATCATGCCCACACCCAACGCGAGGCTCTCTACGTGAGTGAAGCCGCTCAAAGCCCCGGCAACGTAACAACCCACAAGCTTGCCAACCAACGCCACAACGATGAGGGCAAGAGTGAACAGGGTAATGGCGCCAGCGTCCAAAGCGATCTGCAAGCCGACCCATGCGAAGAACAAAGGCACGAAGATGCCTTCGCTAACGACGTCCACTTTCTCCAAGAAACTCCGCGTGGCAAGCTGCGGAACCCTCGACAGAATGACGCCGGCCAGGAACGCTCCGAGAACAGTTGAAAGCCCGAACTTCTCCGCGAGCAACGCCAGCATTATCACGAGCACCATTGTCACAGAGAACTGCGCTTGATCCGCCTTGAACTTGTTCGAAAAACGCACGAGGAGCGGGAACAAGAAGATACTCGCAAGGAACACCAATGCAAACAAGAGAATGCCGAAAAAGATCCCGGAAAAGACCTCTACCGAAGGCATCGAGCCAGTGGTCGCGACAGCGACTATCACAGCGAGGATAAACAAGCCAAGCACGTCATCCACCACAGACGAACCGAGCACAGTCCTGCCCACCCGCGTGTTCAGGCGACCAGCCTCAATGAAAGACCCGAGACTGATGGAAATGGAAGAAGCCGCAAGAGCAGAACCGATGAAGAGAGAAGTGATCACGCTGAAACCGAAATACGTCCCCAAGAAGTAACCGGCAACCAGCGGCACCAACGCTCCGAGCGTGCCCGCCAACACAGAACTCTTCTTGTTGCGCATGATCTCCTCGACACGAACCTCCCGGAAACCCGCTATGAACAAGAGGAGTATCAAGCCCATCTGGCCGAAACGCACAACATTCTGCACATCAACAAGCCCGAGAACCGGCCCGAGCAAGAAACCGGCAGCGATGGCACCTAACAACTCAGGCAAGCGCAACCGCTCCGCGACCTCACCCAACAGCTTGGCGGAGATGAGCAGGACAGCAATATCAAGGAGGAACTCCATTCAACGCATCCTCCTCAAGATGTCTTCCTCGCGCAAAACACCGACAACGCCGCCGTTACCAGTGACGAGCACGGACCGAGCTCCCTCCCGCATCATGAGAAGCGCAGCATCCTGCACGAGAGTATCTGCATCAACAGAGAGCTCGTGCGGGGTCATGACATCACGCACAGTCTTCGCGTAAAAAGCGAGATCAAGACCAAACCCCTGCGTCACAACCAAATCCTGTGGCACTTTCTTCGGGTCAACCGCGAGCTTCAGCAAATCGGCTTGATTCACTTCCCCAACGCACTTCCCGCTGCTCATGACAGGAACGACGTTCACACTGGTCTTTGACAAGAGAGCAACAGCCTTGGAAACAGGATCAGAGGGCTTGAGCGAGTCAAACTTCCGAACCATTATCTCGGACACACGAACATCCTTAACGTCCCGCATGCCTGATGACACGGAGGAAGAGTATAAATTACTTGGCCTCGTCAACCTCGACCTCGACATAGTCACCAGTCTTCAGGTCGAACTTGCTCTTCAGCGGGTACGGCGCGATCACTTCAACTATGCGTGTGCTATGGTGAGTCGCTTCAGGAACGACGACAGCTCCGCGCGCGTTCAGGATAACACATGGATAGCACCACACCGCACCGAACTCCTTCCCCTCCTGAGTGAAAGACGAGATGAAATTGGCTTTCGAAGGATAGCGCGGCACCTCATTAGCCTCGATGTTCAACGTCCCAGGAAACGGATCGAAGCCGCAAGCATTCATCAGCTTGCTGCGGTACTGAGAAACCCAGTAAGCACCTTCCTTCGAACCCTGAACCAGACGCCCCTTAACAATCAAAGACATTCAGAAACACCGCATGAATAGAGGAGACTAAGGTTTAAATACATTTGCTCGCATAATGGGCTTGCTCGTTTTAAGCGATGGGCTCTGCTCGCCCAGCACTCAGATGAGCGAGCTAGCAGAGAAC
>JAFGGZ010000001.1 GCA_016939415.1 Candidatus Iainarchaeum sp.
GCTCCGGGTTTTCTATAGGCACGTTCGCCATTTCATACTGGTAGCCGGAATCGCACTCGCTGAGCGGTAGCACAGTGCGCATGCCAGCGAACCTCGCGACGCGCGAGTCCACGCCGTCAGCGGCGACCACGATTTTCGCGTGGTACTCCTCTTCCTTCCCCTCCCTCTCAACGCGGATGCCAACGGCGTTCCCACCATCCTTCAGCAGGCCGGTGACATTGGCTTTCAGCATGACTTTCGCGCCAGCGCGGATGGCTTCCGCGGCAAGGGCTTTCTCGAACTGCGAGCGCTCAATGATGTACCCACCTTTGTGCGAAGTGCCTGTGACGTCTATGTCTATCTTCTTGCCTTTCGGGGAGATGAGCACCACTCCGCCGATGAACTGCTTTGCCCACGTGGAATCCACTGGCAAGCCGCAGGTCTTCACCCACCTGTCGCTCAGGCCTTCGCCGCATCTCTTCGGCGGGCCGATCTGTTGCTTCCTGTCCACGAGCAGTGTAGTCACTCCTCTCTTGGCAAATTCCCATGCTGTCTTGCACCCGCCTGGCCCGGCGCCGACAATGATGACATCCCATTCCTTGTCGTAGTTCATTTCTTCACCTCTAGGGCGCCGACAGGGCATGCTTTCGTGCACGCACCGCAATTCACGCAGTTTTCATGGCACACCAGCACGGTCTCTTTGAGTTCCAGCGCCGCAACAGGGCAGATGCTCGTGCACCCGCCGCAATAGCAGCATTTCTGTCGGTCGATCTTGACTGTCATGGGCTCACCTGAGATGAGTGAATGTGTTTCTCGTGGCTCCGCTGATTTAAAAGCTTATCCGCCCTGGCCGTAATCCTTGTCATTGAACCAGTACAGGACTTTCTTGACGTGCGCGCCATCAAACACATACTTGTCCAGCACCTGTTTTTCCGGGCCGATGAAGTCGTTGTAGTCGTGGAGTTCCTCGAGTGTCAGCAGCCTGTCCTCGTTGTACACGACTGCGCGCTGTACGCGTGACGTGAGCTCGACCACAACCACTTTCGCTTCTTTTCCCATGGCGCGGAGCATGCTGCAGAGGAATATCGCCCTGTCCTCGTCTTCTGCTGCTCGCAGTCTCCACACTTCTTCGGGTGTCATCCAGAAATTGGCTTCTATGTCCAAGCGTATTTCCGTGATGCTATCGCGGACGAAGTTGTATGCTTCTTCCGGCGTTGGGTAGGCCTTCACTGCTTCTCTGATGACTGCGTTGCTTGGCACGACCATCTCCCGCAGTTGTTTCGCTGTCTTGGCCTCCCTCTGCTCGACGATGTCTGCGTGCCTTTCCATGAGCGTTTCGAGCACTGCGACTTCTTTGGATAGGGCTGTCGAGCGTTCCTTGTTCTTTTCCAGGCTCTGCCTCAGCAGCCTGTTCTCGTTCTTGAGGTTGTCGAGCCGCTGGTCAGGGGATTGCGTGGATGCCAGCCTGTCCTGCAGCGAGGCCTTTTCTTTTGTGAGCGACTGTATCCCCGTTTCAAGGGCTCTGGACTGCTCCTCAAGCTCTTTGGCCTTGCGTTCCATGAGGTTCCTTTCTGCGAGTGTCGACTTCTTCTCTTCCTCTGATTCTGTGAGCTGCACGCTGAGCGAGTCTTTTTCTGATCCCAGTTTCTCGCGCTCGAGTTCCAGTTCCCGTATCTTGCGCGTCAGCACCGACAGGTCCGATATGTCCCGAAGCAGCTTGTCCCTGTCCTCCATCTCTTTCGGGAGGAATTCCTGCGATAGCTGTTTCACGACGAGGTCGATGCGCGCGTCCAAGTCTTCCAGTCGGTGTGTGTACTCAGCGTCTTTCCCGACGAACGCCGCCTCGTTCACAGTGCCTGCGTCGTAGCTCTTGTGCAGCGCTTTCTTCTTGGCTGCGAACTCGGCGCGCTCGTTGCTGAGCTCTTCCAAGTGCCTCCACAGGTCTTTCTGCTCGTCTGGCGGCATGATGCGCTTCTTTGCCTTCAACGCGAGTGCGAGTCCCATGCCCGTGACAATGCCGAGCACTGCGCTGCCCGCTCCGATGACTATTGTGGGGTCAACCATCTGGTTCCTCTTATGGCTAGCACGCATTTAAAAGTACCGTTATGTATTTAAATTCGCGGTCTGAAACGTTTTCCAAGGAAGCATATGCAAAAATATTTAAATGAGCGGTCACTTAAGAATAGTTAGCATTTGGTTGGTGATTTCATGGTTGAGAGGAGGCAAAGACAGTTGAGGACAGCAGGGAGGACTCCGTTCGCGAGCAGGGTAGGCCCAGCTCTACCTGATACTGCACTCGTGCCGTCAGTGGCTGAGCTGCACAGGAGTGTCTTGGAGAATATGTATCATATGTATCCGGATTCTAATAAACGCGACTTTTATCGACAAGTAGCACCATTCCTGGAATGCTGCTTGGAGGATATGTATCCGGATTCTAAGAAACGCGACCGCGTTGTGGCTGCATTAACTGCGCAGGCTCAGGGCAGCATGACTCCAGAGGATGAGAATCTTGTCTTGAAGCATAACAAGGCGATCAAGAAGGCGATCAAGAAGGCTTTGAAGGACACGCCGCTTCCGCCGTTCGCGCCCGGCCAGATGATCACGACAATCACCATCCCTATCGATGTCGCTCACCCCGAAATCCGCACTGCTTTGCATACGTGGCAGACGCGCGGCGGGAAGATGTTTACCAAGGAGCTTCTCTTGAAGGGCGACGAGCTTGCTGCCTCGGGGCAGCGCAGGCGCGAGCACTTGAAGTACGAGCTTGCGTTCACTGGCTTGGGTGCTGCAACAGGCTTGCTGTCCCTCCTTTCTTTGAGGGAGGTTGTCGAGATCCTGGCGAAGCCCAAGCAGGAGTACGTGCCGCCTCAGGCGGGCAGGGAGCCTTTGCCGCTACAGGGTCCGGGGGAAGGGCCGAAGGGCGGCGTTGAGGGATTGCCTTCGTCCGGCGCTGGTGCTGGCGGGGGTGAGGGTCCGAAGGGCGGGCTGACTGCTTCAATTCTGTCATCTGTTCCCAGAGCTACGAAGGCGCTCTCTAGGTTGGTGGGGCTTTTCGCGCCGCGCGCTGGCACTGGCAAGGTGTTGGCAGGTCAGTTCATCAAGGTTGGGACTTCTGCTGTCGTTCCTTTGGGGGTTTCAGCTGCAATGGTTTACCATCACGGCACTGGGTATGGTTACGAGACCAAGAGCATCATGCAGCATCTCAGGAAGCGGTTCATGCAAGGTAATGCTGCCGAGCTCTTTGACGAGCGGGCATTGCGCACGAAGGGTCTCAGCGACAAGGACATCCAAGAGCGTTTCGCCAACCTCAATTCGCTCATGCACGAGGTCAATAAGCAGGGAGTGGTCGTCTACCCTGAACTTGTTTACACGATATTAGGCAAGGAGAAGGCAGTCCGCTTCAGGTTCCGCAACCCGCAGATGGTTTGAGGCCGTATGGATGCCTTGCAGTCGGTAGTTGACTTCATCAAGGACAATGACGATTTTTGTGTTGTCTGCCACTTTGATGCTGACGGGTTGTGCGCCGGTTCTATTGCGAGTCTTGTGTTGGAGCGGTTGGGCAAGAAGCACTCGTTCTTTCCCACGAAGCAGCTGGACTCTGAGCGCGTGCAGAAGATAAGGGGTATGGGCAAGCACTACTGGTTCGTTGACTTCGGGTCAGGTCAGGTGCCCGTGCTTGAGGAGAATTTTGATTCGTTCGCTATCTGCGATCATCACGAGACGTTGGGTGAGACTGATCGCCCGCACTTGAACGCGCACCTCATCGGCTTGGATGGCGCTAAGGAGATCAGCGGCGCGGGCGTTACGTACTTGGCAGCGAAGGCAGTCGATCCTGCGAACGCGGACTTGTCTGCGTTGGCTGTCGTCGGCGCTGTCGGCGACATGCAGGACGCGTCCGGCGCGTTGGAGGGCAAGAACCGGGAGCTGCTCCAGGATGCTGTCGAGGCTGGCGTGATGGAGTACGGGCAAGATATCCGTTTGTTCGGCAGGCACTCCCGGCCGCTAGTGCAGTTCCTTTCCTATGCCACTGACCCGATCTTTCCGGGACTCACTGCGAACGAGGCTGGCTGCCTCGCGTTCCTGAAGGGTATTGGCATCGAGCCGGACAACAGGTATTACGTGGACTTGTCTGAGGATGATCGGAAGCGATTGATTTCCGCGCTGGTCGTGTACGGCCGGAGGAACAACATCCCCCCGTTTATTTTGAAGCAGTTGGTGGGGGAGGTGTACGAGCTCACGCGCGAGGAGAATAAGACTTTTGTCAAGGATGCGAAGGACTTCGCAACGCTGCTGAATGCGTGCGGCAGGCACGATGCTGGCGAGGTCGGCGTGCGCGTGGCGATGGGTGATCGCGGCGAGTGGTATGCGAAGGCAAGGACGCTGCTGCAGAATCACAGGCGCTTGCTGAGGGAAGGCATTGAGTTCGCTTCGCAGAAGGGCGTTGAGGTGCATACCAATTGCTATGTGTTGGATGCCGGTCACTCGATCCAGGACTCGATTATCGGCGTGATTGCGGGCATGCTTTACGGGGCTCAGGTCATTCAGCAAGATAAGCCCATCATAGCGTTCTCGTTCGATGAGGCCGGCCGCTTGAAGGTTTCGGCGCGCGCGACGTGGTCCCTGGTGCGGCGGGGGTTGCATTTGGGCCGTGCTCTTAAACGAGCTTGTGAAGGGGTCGGCGGAGAGGGCGGCGGCCACTCCATCGCTGCCGGTGCGCGCATACCCCCCGAGAAGCGGGATGAGTTTATCAGGGTCTTCGATGCGATTGTCGGCGAGCAGCTTTCATAAATCCTTCCTTTGCTTGGTCTATCTGTTTCCTTATTTCGCCGAGTTCTGATCTTTGTTCCTTTTTCGTGTCTTTTATCTTCTGCTCCCAATCTTCTATCTTAGATTTTATGCGGGCGTGGTGCTGGCGCAGCGCGCTCACTCTCACTTGGAGTTCGCTCGCTTGGTCTTGGGATTGTCCCAGCCTTCGCTGCATTTCGCGTGTCCATCGCTCTTTTTCAGCGAGTTTGATTACGTCGCTTGTTAGTCTTTCTACGTGCACCCGGTAGTCTGGGCTTATTTGCGGCATTGTGATGGATGGGTCTTCGAACAGGATTCTCTCGAATTTCAGGTGCAGTCCTCTCCATGTTCTTTCTGTGATTCGTTCCGGGTCTGTTCTGCGTGTTTCGTCTATGAGTTCTGTTCTTAGGTGTTCTTCGAACGCTTTGAGGACGTCTTGGGGGAATTTGGTTCCGTGCTTGACGCGGTATTCCCGACGCTCTTTGGCGATGGTTTCTACCATCTGGGTGTACCAGTCTTTTCTTTTGGAGGCTTCTTCTTCTTTCTCTTGCAGCATGACGATTGTTTCTTCGATGTCGGTGGTTGTTTTCTGTTCGTCTTCTTCGTATGCTGCTTTTTTCTCGCGCAGCTGTTCGATGGTTTTCTCGTATTGTGCCTTGACTTTTTTTAGCAGGTCTTCGAGGTTTTTCAATTGCGGGTCCTTGTTTCTCCTTGCTTGCGCGAGCCTGTCTGTGTTCACTATCATGTTTATCATTGCTGCGCTGGTGCTTTAAATCATTTCGCGCTCAGTGTGTGGGGACAAAACTGCGAGCTTTAGCGAGCAACAGCGTCCATAGGGGGGTTTTCACCCCCCGCTACAAAACTGCGAGCTTTAGCGAGCATGTGCTCGCTTGCAGAGCGAGCAACGTTGTATTTCCCCGCCTTTCCAGGGAAAGGAAACACCCAAGGCATCCCTAACCCCGCACGCTCCCTTCGGTCGCTGCTTCAACGCCCGAAACAGCGAAGCGAGTGCGCACGTTTGTTGAGAATCATCCGCTCCACTTTATTTGTCGAGGCGTTGCATGTTGAAGCATCCCTCCTGCTTCAATACTGCGAGCGCGAGCGAAGCAAGTGCGATTGGGCTACAATCGCAACGTTATATTTCCCCAGGCTTTTTGTCGCCTAAAGCGACAAAAAGGCTGTGGTGCAGGGGAAGGGAGTCGAACCCTCGAAGGCACTAAGCCACTAGGCCCTGAACCTAGTCCATTTGACCACTCTGGAACCCCTGCAAATCAGCTCTCCCAGTGCATAGTTTGATTTCGGGGGTTTAAAAGAGTTGTTGTTGTTTGTTTGCTTCCCATCTGTTCTTCCAGCCTGTGGTCCGCTGGGACGGTCTCACCGACTGATAGTAATCATGTACGAGGTGATTAAAATAACCGCTGCCCCAGCTACTTGTATTGGCGCGAGCGTTTCTCCGAGCCACAGCCACGCGAGAACGCCGCCTGTCACTGGACTCAGTGCGAGGAGTGCTGATGCTTTCCACGCATCAATGCTTTCGAATGACTTGTAGAACAATGCCAGACCCAGCACTGAAAACAGTAGGGTGTAACCGCAGAATAGGAGGAGGTTGTTCGTTTCGAGCAGCACGCTTCCTGTTTCGAGTGGTGCGGTGATGGCCCACACGGGCAGGAGTATGATGCCGGCGAACGTGAATATCATCGCTGCCAGGCTCACGCCCCCGGCCTCTGTCGCGGCTTTTTTCACGAGGAGGTATGAGTATGCGGATGCGGTGACTGCTCCTATCATGAGGGCGTCTCCGAGGAGCCGCACGCCCAGCAACTCGTTTGTTCCTCCACCGGTGATGAACAGGAACCCTCCGATGAGAGTCATGGCTATGAGCAGCCACCCGCGCTTGCCTATGTCCTGCTTCAGCAAGAGGAACGCGAAGACTGCGACGAGCACCGGCTCAAGCCGCGTGAGGAAGAGTGCGTGCACTGCTGGGATGAGGCTCAGGGACATGTTGAACATCGCGCCGAGCAGCACCCCCCTGAGTGCGATGAGTTCGATGAGCTCTTTCTTCATTTGCAGGAGTTTCCTGAGTTCTTCCTTGTCGCTGAATGCGAGCAGCACCACTCCCGCGAGGAGCGAGGTCATTGCCGTGACGAGGAGGGGGTCGGCGCGCTTCAGGAGCTCAGCTCCCATGACGAGTCCGAGGCCGCCCACTATTGCGCCGGTTGCTGCGAGGATTTCCCCTCTCATGCAACCACCAGGAACGCGCCTGCCACCATGAGCAGTGAAGCAACCATGCGCAGTGCTAGGTGTTTTTCTTTCAAAAGCTTTCCGCCTATGATCACGGAGATGAGCGGCGCCAGGTTGGTGATGGGAACGAACTTGGAAACGAGTCCTAGCGACACCCCGAAGAAGATGAATGCTGTTGCGAGTGTCTGGAATAGGCTGCGGGTCAGGACTGCCAGCCCGAATCTCTTTCTTGCGGTTATTTTCCTGAGCAGTAGCTCAAAGTCATTGCGCTTGAATAAGGCGACGACCAGCACGCCCACCAAAGACCTGGAGAAGTAGACGGCGAGTGCGAACATGAGTGGGTTGGTTGGCGCGCCGATGCTCCCGAAGCTCTTCCCTATGGTGGCCAATAAGCAGGAACCCAGGAGGATTATGATTTCTGGCGACGCTTTCGGTAGTTTGATGCCGTTGAATGCGATGATATATCCGCCTATGAAGAGGAGTAGGATGCCTGCGATGTTCGTCTCGGTTACTTGTTCTGAGAGGAACGTAACGCCGATGATGAGTGCTAACAATGACTCGGTTTGCAGGATGGGGGTCACGTACGATGATTCCTTGGTCTGTGTTACTATCTGCCATAATAGTGCTGCAGCGTAGAACAGCACGCCTGTTGTCATGGCGTATGCGAATGAGTCCAGTTGCATGGCTTGGAATCCTACAAGTGAGACCGTTATCAAAAGCATGAACGACGTGGCTATGATGGAAACAAGCGGTTCCAGGGCTATGGCTTTCATTCGTTCTTCGCGCAGGACGTACCTCGTTAGTAAGGGCCCTGCTGCGTAACAGAGAGCTGTTGCCAAGCCGAAGACTAGCCACATCATCGGTACTCTACTCCGAGTTCTTCGAGCGCGGTCTTGATTATGACTTTGTGCCTGCCTTTCAGTGAGTTGTCCATGAGCGCGAAGTCCACGCCGTCCGCAGTGCGTTCCACCATCTGCTTCACCATGCTCTCTGTCAGGTCGTTCAACGCGTACTTGGCGCAGATGTGTCCGAACGCGAAGTCAGTGCATTCGGAGTACTGCGGGCAGTAGTGTCCCCCGCCGAATGCCACGCAGGTTTCAGCCTTGTCCTTCATCTTGATGCCTTTCAGGATGCGTTCCACGAGGAACGCTGCTGCTTCCGGGTCCTTCCACTGCTTTTCTGTTGATCCGAGTTCTGCGAAGAACAGGGGCGTGTCAATGCCTGTTGGGCCGTGGTGCGTTGCTTCCCTGCACACCGAGTAGTTCAGCGGGCAGTCCAGGAGTTCCAGGAACACGTTCCTCATTGGGTTCGCTATCGTGTTCTGCAGGGTTCGGTCTTGTCCGCCGAACTCCGCGTTCCCGAAGTTTCCTGTGGGATGAACGCTGAGGGTTGGCTTGCCGCTCTCGCTCTTGTGCCTGCTCGCGAACACTAGGTATTCGCAGCCGAGGCTGTCGAGGTTAGGCGCGTGGATTATGTCTTCCTCCACTGTTGCGAGCAGGAGGTTGTCGTTGACATAACCCTCCCCGCACTCCACGAAACCATGTTCCAAGAAGTGCGGCAGCATTGTTTTTGCTGCGGGGTCTTGCTGGGAGAGCACTATGCCTATCATTCACTCACATGTTTGTAGAAACCCTGCTGGTCCTTCACGAAACCACGCTTGCAGCGCGGGCACTTGAGTTTCCCGTTTTCTTCATGCATCAGAATGCTGTGGTGCGTTTCCGAGAAGCACTTCGGGCACACGTCTCTCATGGTGAGCATTGTAGCACCTCCCATCCCCCTTCTTGCACGCTGGAGGATAAAAGCCTTATGCTTTAAAAACTCGGGATGCGTTTTGTTTGTTCATGCCCGTAAGCACGATAAAGCGTTTCATTCAAGCCAAGCTGCCTGCCACGCGGGTGGATGTTGAGGCATTGTCTCATCACTACTTGGATGAGTTGCTGGGTAACCGGAGCGGCATGCGGATCGCGTTGTTCAGTTTTGGTGGGTTCACGCTGAAGCTGGCGCACGACATAGAGGATGCCATCGGCGTGGAGCGCATGCACGAACCCGAGATGGGCGGGGAGTTGCGCACTTCCGTTGTGACTACGGGCTTGGCCGAGCAGTTCAAGAGAGTGGACTTGTCCGTGTTCTCGTACATCGTTAAGAAGAACAAGCCGCTCAGGTTCATGCCCGTACTTCATTTTCCAACCATCCACGTGAATCCTTCAATCGACTCAGCAGAAAAGATCATCAAGCATGCTGCCGAGAAGGTCGGGCAGATGGTGTTTGATGAGATGAAGGGGACGCTACAGCGCACCAAGGATGGTTTCAGGTTCGTGGCCGATAAGCTATAATAACTCTTTCTGCCTCAATTCTTTCATGATTGAGGTGATCGCTGGCTCACTGTGGTTCATCCTGCCGGCCTATGTTTCGAATGCGTCGGCAGTGCTGTTTAAGGGCAAGACGCCGATAGATGGCGGTATCGTATTCATTGACGGCAGGCGCTTGCTCGGCAAGGGAAAGACTGTGAAGGGGTTTGTCCTCGCCGTGTTGGCGGGCGTCCTCGTCGGCGTTGCGCAGGGCTGGCTTGAGTCAGACTTGTTGCCGAGGGTGGCTCTCGCTTTCCTGCTTGGTTTGGGCACTATGTCCGGAGATGCTGTGGGATCGTTCATCAAGCGCAGGTTCGATTTGAAGCAGGGTGATGCGGCGCCGCTCTTGGACCAGTGGGGGTTCGTGTTGTTTGCCATGGGTTTCGCTCGCTTGGGCGCGTTGTTCCTGCCTGTCCCGAGTTTTGACTTTATCATGGCGCTGGCGGTCCTTGTGATTACTCCCGTCCTTCATGTGGGCAGCAACATCGTTGCGTACAAGCTGGGTTTGAAGGGGGTTCCGTGGTGAGGTTCGATGAGTTTTTCGCAGTGTTCCTCGCTTCTTTTTCTGTTTTGTACGTGTTCTTCCATGTTGTTGATCTGCTGCTCTTGAAGGAGGTTGTGGCGCGGGCGAGCGTGCTCGCGTTGAACGCGCTCGGCCAGAGCGCTTCCTTGAGCGGCGTTGTGGTGCAGAGTGCCGGCCTGTCGTTCGCTGTGGTGACGTCGTGCACTGGCGCGGTTTCGTTCAGTATCTTCGCCGGCCTCATAGCTGCAACACCCATGAAGAACAAGGCCGTGTACGCAGTGATGGCTTTTCCCGTGTTCATGCTTGAGAACGTGGCGAGGATTACTCTGACGCTCATGTCCGGGCAGTCGTACCAGCTCATGCATAATGCTGCGTGGATGCTGTCCGTGCTCGTCGTGCTCTCGCTCTACATGACTGTCATCGGAGTTGAGCGTGTGCGGTTATGGGGTGACGGGCGCTCCCTGAAGAAGGAACGCAAGCACAAACGCAAACGCTAGGACAACCATGACCGCTGATAGCGCGTAGTCAACTGTCTTGTACTTCGCAAAGAATTCTTTCGTGTTCATATCATTACCTCATCCTCTTCTGTCCATGGCGGGCAGCAAATGACGAGGATCTCCGCGTCTTCTTGGCTTGTCTTCCAAGCCTTGTGGTTCGTGCGCGGGAAAATCATGATGAGTCCACCTTTTTCGAGATGTTCTACGATATCGTCTGCTTCGACGTCAATGCTTCCTTTGAGGACATAGTATACTTCTGTGAGTTCTTTGTGGTAGTGCTCTTTTGTGGGGTCTGTAATCGTGACGTGCACGATGTCCATGCCATTGAAATCTTTGGATGTTGTGAGGTCACGCATCTCTCCACACGTTATGTCCCTCGGCTTTGATTCATTCGCTTTCCTGATTATGTGCGGCATCTGGATTACCTCAAGTAGCCCCGGGCTGGTTCATCCCCAACCTTTTTCCTGTTAGAGGAGCGCTCACTTCGCTCGGCTCCTCTTCTGCGGAAAAGCGTTGACGGAAAAACGCCTTGAGCTTGAGTAGCCCCGGGCGGATTCGAACCGCCGTCACAGGATCCAAAGTCCTGAATGATTGGCCGCTACACCACGGGGCTGCGCTAATTGTTTTTGTCGCAGCTCTTTAAAAGCAGTGGCGTTTTTTACAGGAACGGTCTCACACTGAACCCGATGCGGTTGCTTATCGTCACGGGGTACCAAGCGCGCGGGAAGTTCGTAGCCTGCATCTTCGTCAGCGCCAAATCAATCCCCTCCTCGCCCTGCCTCAGGTTTATGACTCCGTCGCACAAGTGCTTTTCCACGCCAGCATCCGTGGCAACGAGCAGCGACGTGATGTTGTTGTCTTTCAGGAACTCGATGGTCTCGTATATGCTCCTGTGATACTCTTCGGCGCTCATAACGTTTCGCAGCGGCGTTATGGAGTCAATCACTATGCGTTTTATGCCCATGGGGGCTATGACGTTCTTCAGCTTGCCCAGCATTTCGCCATGCAGTTTTGTGGGAGCGAACTTGTCGTAGTCCTTTGGCTTGAACGCGTAGATGGAGAGCCTGCCCTTCTTCTGGGCTTCGGAAATGTCCCAATTGAAGGTCTCTTCGTGCCAGTACACGCTTTGGTTGTAGTCCTCTGTTTGTATGAATATCCCCGGCTCGTTGAGTTTCATGCAGCCCTCGTACAGGAACTGCATCGCGAGGATTGTCTTGCCAGTGCCTTCAGGGCCCGTGACGAGCGTGCAGCTGTTCTCCGGGAACCCGCCCTCCAAAAGCCTGTCAAGGCCAGGCACGCCTGAGTGCACTCGTTTCATACCTTGTAACTACGCGGCACTTGTTTAAAAACGTTCAGGCGATGAGTGCTGCCAGTGCGGCGGCGAGCGCGCCGCCGCTCAGCGTGGCCAGGAAGTTAACCACACTGTTGCCGATTACGCCCTTGTTCTCAAGCGTTGCTCCCAGCACTGAGTCGACCATGCAGCCGAACACGCCGGCCCACAGGCTTATCCAGAAGAGCGGCCACGAGTTGAACAAGAGCACTCCCAGGACTGCGATGCCTCCTGAGCCGAGGAACATCATGGCGTTGCCGAGGTTTGACACGCCGCCGTTCTGCCCCCGTTTGACGCGCCCCCACGTCAGTATTGACACTGGATCGCTTTTTGACATCACTCCTATCTCTGAAGAGCACGTGTCCGCAGTCGCTGTTGCTAGTGATCCCAGAAAGGCGGGCAGGTTGCCCTGCAATGCGAATATCAGCGGCACCAGTCCATTCCCAAGCACGTTCTTGAGGCTGCGCCGCTCCTGGGACAAGCCAGTCTTCTTCTTGCTCGCGTACTTGTACTTCGTCGCGGCCATGGATATCACGAAGAAGGTCAGCATGACTAGGAACCAGTCGAAGTCTTGCGATACTATCACGGCGTACCCCATTACCCCCCCCGTGACAGCACTCAGGCCGTCAAGCGCGCCCGACGTGTACGCGAGCAGCATTACTATGAGCGGTAGGAGTGCTGCTTCCAAACCCAGACCCATCCGATCACTGCTCTGCTGCTTCTTCTACTGTTTCAGGCTGTTTTTCCGATGTTTCTTTGAGGAGTTCTTCTTTCAGTGACTGCTCCTCTTTTTCCATGCTTTCTTCCGCTCTCTGACCGGCGTCTTCCACGACCCGCGTTTTTATGACTTGGACGCGGAGGGTGGGATAAATGTTTTTGACTTCTTTAAAGGCTTCTGCGGCAAGTTTCCCGAAGATTATCTCTTGTATGAACTTGTTGAAGTTGGTTTCCGCGGCGTGTTTCTCCATGTATGCTTTCAGGCCTGCTCGGATTGCTTTCTGCTGCTTGACGCGCGTGCCTTTCCGCGCGTACCCGACCAGCGTCGTCTGCACGACGACTCCGTCCTTTGTCCGAACCGGGAATATCACCGGGATGAGCGTGCGCATGCGTTTTATCTGCCTTCCGACGAAACCGCGCTGCACTTTGTGGCCTGTCACGACAGTGGACGCCCTCGTGCCTTTCACGTCATCTACTCTGAAATTGACTTCGATTGCCTGCTGCTGTATGTTGCCTGTCACGTCCCTCATCGTTGCTTTCACTGTGCGGCCGACCACGCTGGACGGCTCGTTTGCTATGGTTTCTCCGATAACTTTCTCGTCAAAGCTCTTCGGAGCATGGATCGTGAACCACTTCTTGGTTTTCCAGGCGTCAACGCTTTTTCTCTTCTTTGTCTTTGCCATGCTTAATCACCATTGAATCGAGTTTCTTGAGGAGCTCTATGGGCTCGAGGTCGTCTTCGATCACGACGTTCCCATCAAAGACGACTCTCGCCTTCATATGCTCACTTCACGAGGAGCGCTGCCTCCTCCGGCTTGTAGAACCAGCTCTTCTCCAGGGTGCCGGTCCGCTTGTAGTACTTCTGCAGGCGTTTTATCTTGGATTCGATGAGTTCCAGGCCCCGCCTGTTATGCAGGTCGTTCTTGTTGTGCTGCATGTGCTTCCTCAGGAATACCGCACTCTTTACGAGGCTCATCATGTCCTCCGGGAGCTCCTGCTTGATGCCGTTGTCTTTCAGTATGTCGGACACGCTGCGGCCGCACAGGGCCTTCACAGACGGGACGCCGTACTGGTCCCTGAGGGTGAGGCCGATTTCAGCCATACTCTTGCCGTCCTTGTACATGCTGACCGCAAGTTCCTCGCAGTCCTTCTTGCTCATCTTTACCCAGTCAGGGTTAACCCTGCCAGCAGGGTGCTTCGACCCTGCTTTGCCTTTTCTTCTTGCATGCATTCTCGCCAATTACATCACCTTTATGAGTGCGACTATCAGGCGTCAGTATTCCCTAAA